>JAKUUL010000016.1 GCA_022447025.1 SAR86 cluster bacterium
TTAACTGAAATACTTTCTGTTTCATTTAGTGCTAAATAAATTCCACCAAGTTTAGCGGTTTGATAGCCTGGCGAAGAAACAGTGACTTCATAAGGACCACCAATCGGCAAAAACGTTAAGGAGAAGTTTCCTGAAGCTCCAGCCGTTACAGCTTTAGTAACACCTGTAGGAGTGTGTTCAACAACTACTGATGCTCCTGAAACATTTACATTTCCTCGTAACGACGAAGTAGTGTCTACATCTGAAAACACTGGTACTGAAGCTAGTAAGAAAGTAAATATAGAAGAGAAAAGAAATAATTTTTTAAAACTTGTCATAAAGACCCCCAAATAATTATTTAAAAATACTAAAGCCAAAAATTATTTTAGGAAATCTTTTTTTAATTGCCATGTCTAATTTTGACTAATGTGTATTTAACCCCATTTATTCCACATAGTAACTGTGGAAATATTAAAATATCTAGACGAAATAATACCTTCTTTAGTTAACAAAGTGAAATGATCAGATTAATATTTTCTTATGACTACTTTTGTATGTATTAATAACCTATCTGATTTCTCTAATGATTTAGAAAGTCCGAAGATATTTGTTAAAGAGAGGCTTTCTGGAGAGAAGATTTCAGGCTTATTTTTTTATTCAAATGCCGTCAACGAATTCTTAAATGAAGCTAGATTAACTGAATGGTTAGAGTACTCTTTATCTGAAGAGATACCTGTATACGCTTGTAGAAATTCTCTTATAAAAAGAAATATTTCTGAAAAAATAAATCCCCTTATTAATGTTGTAGGACTAGGTCAATTAATTGAAGGTGTTTTGAATAACAATAAGACTATTGTTATAGGAAGTCTATGAAGAATTTTGTTTTCAATTTCATTTCTGGAGATCAAAAAAAGTTTGAAAGTGGAGAGGAACTTTTCAATTTAATAGCCACCTGTTTGGCTTTTGATCAAAAGGTTACAGTAATTTTAGATAAAATAGATGGGAGCGCTTTGTTTAAAGATTTAAGTGAAAATCAAAATTTAAATATTCTAAAATTAGAACAAGCTAGTAACCTCATAAACAAGTCAGATTTTTATCTGGAATGTTAAGTTACTGAAATTTCTTTCTTATTAAAATACCCTCTTAGAGCTTCTGGTACTTTCACAGATCCATCTTCAAGCTGATTGAGTTCTAAAATAGTCAACAAGGTTCTACCTACAGCTAAACCAGATCCATTTAAAGTATGAACCAGTTCATTTTTATTTTTTTCTGCATTCTTCCATCGTGCTTTCATTCTTCTTGACTGGAAGTCCCTAAAATTACTACAGGAAGAGATTTCTCTATATTTTGCTTGAGAAGGCACCCATGCCTCTATGTCATAGGTTTTTGCCGCACTAAATCCTAAATCAGCAGTACACAGTGAAACTACTCTATAAGGAATTTCCAGGGCTTTCATCACAGCTTCAGCGTGCTTGGTTAATTCTTCTAGAGCCTTTTCAGAATTGCCCCCCTCTACTACTTGCACTAACTCTACTTTCTCGAATTGATGAAGTCGCATTATGCCTTTTGTATCTTTGCCATAACTTCCAGCTTCGCTTCTAAAGCAAGGAGTATGACTTACCCATTTTATAGGTAGTTCCTTAGAATCAATTACTTGGTCTTTAAGCATATTTGAAATTGGAACCTCTCCCGTTGGACTTAAGAAATAATTATCTGAGCCCTCTAGTTTAAAAAGGTCTTCACCAAATTTAGGCAATTGACCTGTTCCTATTAAAGAATCAGAGCTAACTATGTAAGGAACATAAAGCTCCTCATAGCCATGATCTTTTATGTGCATATCAAGCATAAATTGAGTTAAAGCCCTGTGTAATCCAGCGATATCTGATTTTAAAACTGAGAATCTGGAGCCTGTTATTCTTGATCCAGATTCCATATCAATTCCATCTACTAATCGCCCTATCTCAATATGATCTTTAGGTTTAAAAGAAAACTCAGGAATCTTACCCCAACTTCTTATCTCTACATTATCATCTTCAGAGCTACCTACGGGTACATCTGGATCAGGTATATTGGGTAGTTCTAAAAATAAGTTATGTAGGTCTTCAAGAGTTGAATCTAGTTTTGATGACTTCTTTTTAATTTCTTTAGTTATAGCTGAAGCTTCCTCTTCTTTTTCTTTGGAACTTTTTTTTGCTGCCTTTAGGTTTCCAATTTCTTTTGAAATTGTATTTAAAGAGGCTTGTAATTTTTCAGTGTCTGATTGAAGCCCTTTCCTAGTTCCTTCTAACTTTTTTAATGATGACAAGTTTGCCTTTAACGACCTTTTTTTTAAAGAATCCTCTACTAAATGGAGATCATTTCTTATTATTTTTGGATCTAACATTAATCTAAGTTTTTATTTTTTATTTATTACTGTTCCTGAAGCTAACAATATCAGTTCCTTCAGGAATATTTAATTTAAATTCACCATTTGGAATTGTACTTAAAGAAACATTTTTAAATTTTAATGAGACAGTTTGTCCAAAAGTATCTAAATATTCAAAAGAATCGAAGACATTGTTTTTAACCCCTATATCAATCCACTTAATAAAACTCTCCTCTTTCTTACTAGTAAGTAAACATGAAAACTGATTTAAGTCTTTTCGACACTCGCTGAAAATGAAGAGTTCTTTAATTTCTTTAAGACTAAGTGTAAACAAGCCTACTGGAGTTTCTTCTAGAAGTTCTTCTAAGGGTTGAATATTAAGTTGTTCAAGTTCAGGATCAAATCTATAGAAATCTTTTCCATCAGAAAACATTACTTCATTAAGAGGTTCGAAATAAGAAATCTTAAAAATACCTGATCGATGTGCCCTGATTTCTCCTTCTATTAACCTTTTCTTTTTTTCCTGCAATGTGGTTTGTTCAAACTGAGCAGAAAAATATTGGTGTTTATTAATGGAGTTAAACAGATAATTAGAGTCTTCAGAGAGGCCTACTTGCTCTTTTGTATTGGTATAAATTTTACCCTCGGTGTCATAAGTGTTTTGATCGCTATTGGTTGTAGCCTTTAGAGCAGGATTAAAAAATAAAACTAAGGAAAAAAAGAAGGAAATAAAATATCTCATGCTAAAGAAATGAATTTTAGCCGTTAATCCTCAGGAGGAGGTGCTACTAAAACTTCTCTATTTCCGTTTGCTGCCATTGGACTAACGACTCCCGCTGATTCCATTGTTTCTATTAATCTAGCAGCCCTGTTGTATCCAACTCTCAGTCTTCGCTGCACAGCAGAAATTGAGGCTCTTCTTGATTGAGTTACAAATAAGACTGCTTCGTCATAAAGTTCATCAGCCTCTCCGTCGTCTTCTGAATTACCGATTGTTGGGATACCAGGCATGCCTATAACAGCACCTTCTTCTTGAGTAACTTCATCAATGTAAATTGCTTTTCCTCTCTCTCTCCAGTCATCAGCTACTCTCTTGACTTCATCATCACCCACAAAAGCACCATGAACTCTTTGTGGGATTGACGTGCCGGCTGCTAAATAAAGCATATCTCCTTTACCAAGTAGCTGTTCAGCCCCTCCTTGATCAAGGATAACTCTGGAGTCCATTTTAGAAGCGACTTGAAAGGCTATTCTTGCAGAAATATTTGCTTTAATGAGGCCAGTAATTACATCTACGGAAGGTCTTTGTGTAGCTAACAGCATATGTATTCCAGCTGCCCTAGCTTTTTGGGCAATTCTTGCAATTAGTTGTTCTGCCGTTTTACCTACTATCATCATTAGATCAGCTAATTCATCCACTGCTAAAATAATATTAGGAAGATTTTCTAAATCCGGCGCCTCTGATTCTAGTTCTTCATCTTCCTCTTTTTTCCAAAGCGGATCCTTTATTGGTGTTCCTGAATTAATAGCATCAGAGACTTTCTTGTTATAACCATTAAGGTTTCTTACTCCTAATTCAGCCATAAGCTTATATCTTCTTTCCATCTCATTAACACACCAACGTAGACCACTAGAAGCTTCTTTCATGTCCGTTATGACAGGACACAACAAATGAGGAATATCTTCATAAACAGAAAGCTCTAACATTTTTGGATCTATTAGAATTAATCTGACTTGTTCAGGACTTGCTTTAAACAAAATACTCACCAACATTGAGTTGATTGCCACTGACTTACCTGAACCGGTTGTACCTGCAACTAGTAAGTGTGGCATAGAAGATAATTCGGCTACTACCGCTGAACCGCTTATGTCTTTTCCTAAAGCTACAGTAAGTGGGCTTTTTGAATCATCATATTCAGTGCTTGATATTACCTCACTCAATAGTACTGGTTGTCTGTCTTCCCTGGGAACCTCTACACCAATAGTATCTCTGCCTTCTATTACTTCTACGATTCTTACGCTTGTTTTTGAAAGGGAACGCGCTAAATCTTTGTTGATATTTGAAATTTGATTTACCTTTAATCCACTTGGAAGTTTTAACTCCAATCTTATTACTACTGGACCTGGTTGAATGGATTCAACCGTCACTTCATTAATTCCGTATTCTGAAAGCTTACTTATAACCAACTCCCCAAGCTGTCTAAGTGAATGTTCAGATGTCTCATCTGAAAGCTCTTCTGCTTTTTCATCCAGTAATGAGAGCTTAGGTGGGTTAGCAGCTTCTTTATATTCAAATAGCTCTTCTTGTTTTTCTTGCTGCGCCCTTTTGCTAGTCTCGAGCTTTTCTTTTGCTTTAACAACTTCTGGTGCCTTAATTTTCTCTTTCTTCTTAGCTTCCTCCATAACCCTCTGTTGTCTATCAAGCTTTTCTTTTTTTAACTTTTGCTTTTCTTTGATTTTATCTAGAGCTTCAGATGCTTTTTCTCCAAAGTCGCCTCCAAAATTAATTAGATATTCTTGAGCTTTAATAATTAAGTTAGTCCAAGATATTTCAAGAGACAGTGTTAAACCCAATAGACCTAAACAAACAAATAGGAGGCTACTACCAATAAAACTTAATGGTTCTAGGGTGTAAGAAGAAACGGCAGTACCAATTAAACCCCCAGTATCTTCAGGTAGAAAGGAATAACCAGGTTCTATAAATATAGACAATAAAGTTGAGCTTGAAATTAGAAATAAAGACCAACCCAGTATCCTTACACCTATAAGACCAGAATAAATCTGAGAAAACTGTATTGGTCTTCTAAAAAAGATGAAATGCCTTACCAGAGGCCAAAGAAGCCAATAAGGTAAAAGGTAAGCCATATATCCAACTATTGAAAAAAGAAAATCACTCAAATAAGCTCCCCAAGAGCCTACAGCATTTGAAATTCCAAACTCCTCACCTACTAAGGAGTTACTAAAAGTTTGAGAATTCCACCCTGGGTCTTGTGGAGAGAATGTAATTAACGAGATTAATACGAATAATCCCAGAAAACCCTGAACAATTAACAGAGATTCAAAAAATAGTTGGTTAAGTTTTAAGCGAGAAATAGAGACAGCTTGTTCAGCTGATTTCTTCGTTGCTTGCGCCTTTTTTGCCACTTGCTGAGATATGTTTTTCGTATTGTATAGATTATTTGAACGTTGTTCTAACTTTCAACAATAACTTATTGCCATTTCGAAGTTATAATTTAACCCATGGAAGATAACTTTATACGAAAACTAATAATTTTAGGCTCAGGTCCTACTGGTTATACAGCAGCTGTATATGCAGCCAGAGCAGGGCTTGCACCGTGTCTCATAACTGGAATGGAACAAGGTGGTCAATTAACAACGACTACTGATGTAGAGAACTGGCCTGGAGATAGTAATGGACTTCAAGGTCCTGAGTTAATGGAAAGAATGTTAAAACATGTAGAGTCCTTAAATGTAGAAGTTATCTTTGATCATATTGAAAGCACTGAACTTCTTAAAGAACCCCTTATTTTAAAAGGCAATAGCCAGACCTATGAGTGCGAATCTTTAATCATTGCTACTGGTGCATCGGCTAAATATTTAGGACTTCCTTCAGAAGAAGCCTACCTTGGCAGGGGCGTTAGTGCCTGCGCTACTTGTGATGGTTTTTTCTATAAGGATAAAAAAGTAGCAGTTATTGGAGGCGGTAATACAGCTGCAGAAGAAGCTCTTTATTTGTCCAACCTGTGTTCATCTGTAGTACTTATACACAGAAGAGATGAACTTAGATCAGAGAAAATCTTACAAGATAGAATTTTTAATAAAGTAGAAGAAGGAAAAATAGAAATTCTCTGGGATCATACTTTGGAAGAAGTTTTAGGTGATGACCAAAAAGTTACTGGTATAAAAGTAAAAAATGTAAAGACGGAAGATTTAGATAAAGTGGATCTTGAAGGCGTATTTATTGCAATTGGTCACAATCCGAATACAGAAATTTTTCAAGATCAGCTTGATATGAAAGACGGATATATAAAAATTAATTCAGGCCTTGAAGGCAATGCAACAGAAACAAATGTTAGAGGTGTCTTTGCTGCAGGAGATGTTTCTGATCATATATATAGGCAAGCAATAACTTCAGCGGGCTCTGGCTGCATGGCAGCGCTTGATGCTGAAAAATATCTATCTGAGAAATAATGAAACATTTAGAAATCAAAAAAGAAGGACATATATGTTGGGTTTATTTAAATAGACCTAAATCCTTAAATGCTCTCAATACTGAAATTCTTAAAGAGTTAACTGAGTTTAATGCTTCTTTGAAAGATGACTTGGAGTCAAGAGTTGTTATTTATACAGGTACCGGAGAAAATTTTTCTTCTGGAGCTGATTTAAAAGAAAAACGAGAACCCGTAACTAGGCTTGAGGCCTGGAGAAATAACTTTGGAAAGCCTGCTATTTGGTCCTTCCTAGAAGTAGATCAAATAACCATAGCAGCTATTAATGGGTACTGTCTTGGTGGAGCAGCCTGTATAGCTTCTGCCTGTGACTTTAGGATCGCTTCAGACGATGCGATGCTTGGTTATCCGGAAATAAACTTAGGCATAAACCTTAACTGGTTAGGTCTGCCATTAGCTTTGAGACTAATTGGACCTGCTAAAGCAAAGAAAATAGTTATTGGTGGAGAAAATGAGAATGCTGATACGCTTTTGAAGTGGGGATTTTATGATGAAGTCCATTCCAAAGAACAATTAATGAAAGCTGCTGAGGAAATGGCAAAACTTTATGCCTCTAAACCCCCTATTGCAGCTCAAATGATTAAAAGAAGTGTAAATGAACTAACCTATTCAGGAGATGATGCAATTATGCACATGGATTACGATCAAACTCTTCTAACTCATGAAACTAAAGACAGGAAAGAAGCTATTAAGTCTTTTTTTGAAAAAAGAGATCCAGAGTACAAAGGAGATTAAGCAGACCTTTCCTTTAAAGAACTCTTAGCCTCTTCATACTCTTCTACTAATGCATCAACTGCTTCCCGCACAGTCGGAACTTCATGAAGATTGCCAATTCCTTGCCCTGAACCCCAAATATCCTTCCAAGCCTTTTTCTGATTATCTCCAGGACTAGAACCAAAGTTCATATCATGTTTATCAGCGTAAGGCAGATTGTCAGGATCTAGACCAGCCTTTACTACACTGGGTTTAAGATAATTGCCATTAACTCCTGTAAAAGTAGCAGAATACATAATGTCATTTGCTGAACTCTCAACAATCATTTCTTTATAACCTTCGCTAGCATTTGCTTCTTTGGTAGCAATAAACCTAGTACCGATATAAGCGAGATCTGCTCCCATAGCTTGTGCTGAAAGCACAGAAGCGCCATGTGAAATACTACCTGATAATGCAATCGGACCATCAAAAAATTCTCTTACTTCTCTTACGAGTGCGAAAGGACTTAAAGTTCCTGCATGCCCTCCTGCTCCTGCACAGACAAGAATAAGACCATCTGCTCCCTCATCAACAGCTTTCTTTGCATGCCTTATATTGATGACATCATGAATGACTGCCCCACCGTAACTGTGCACAGAATCTACAACAAATTTAGGAGCCCTCAAGCTTGTAATAATTATAGGAACTTCGTGTCTAGTACAGACTTCCATATCATGTTCCAGTCTATTATTAGAATGATGACAAATTTGATTCACTGCAAAGGGTGCTACCATCTCTTCAGGATTCTCAGATTTATATTCTTCTAATTCTTTCTTCATCATAGAGATCCATTCATCTAACTTTTCTTCTGGTCTTGCATTCAAGGCAGGGAAAGAACCAACTATCCCAGCTTTGCACTGGGCAAGAACTAGTTCAGGGTAAGAAACAGTAAACAAAGGAGCTCCTATTACAGGAATTCTGGTTTTATCCTTTAAAAAACTTATTACATCCATTTTATGCCTTACTGACTGGATACCCAGATATAGGTAGCCACTGTTAAACAAGTAATTACAAGAACAGCTGCGATCGCATCTGCTTTACTATCTTCTTTATCTTCGGTTTCTTTTTTTTCATCTAAATCTGACATCCCATCTCCTATTTAAATTTTAACTAATACCCTACCGACCTGATTTCCATTCAAAATACTTGTAATTTCTGTTTCAAGATTATCTAAAGAAACTTCCTTTGTAATTGCTTCTAATCCATCTAGGGCCCAATCACCAGCAAAATGTTCCCAAATATGTTCTTTTGTTTTAAGGGGTATTTCTACTGAATCTATTCCAATTAAAGCATTGCCTCTTAAAATGAAAGGAAAAATAGAGCTTTCAAAAGAAGGGCCGCCAACTAATCCTGAACAAGCAACAGCACCCCCAGGACTTAAAGAAGTTAATAAAAGACTTAAGGCTTCTCCACTAACTACATCAACTCCAATATCCCATAAACTTTTTCCTATTGGTTTTCTAGCCGTTTCTGATAATTCTTCTCTGCTTAAAATATTTGAGGCTCCTAAAGAACTAAGAAAATCAGCTTGGTCATCTTTTCCAGTAACTGCAGTAACTTCAGAGCCAAGTTTCGACAAAAGCATAACTGAGACTGACCCAACACCTCCGGTTGACCCTGTTACTATAGATTTAGTCTCTTTAAAACCTGCCCATTTTCTAAAACTATCAAGCGCATGTACAGACAAGCCAGCCGTTAGCCCGGCAGTTCCTAATGACATAGATTGTTTTTCACTCAGTCCTTTTGGTAAATGTATTGCCCAGGTAGCCGGTACTCTTATGTATTCCCCAAAGCCTCCCGAAGTATTCATTCCTAAATCGTATCCAGTGACTATGACATCGTCGCCTTCTTTAAAATCTGAAACTTCTGAATTAACTACTGCACCTACGGCATCAATTCCTGGGATGTGGGGATAATTTCTTGTAACTCCTGGCATGCCAGTAGCAGACATTGCATCTTTATAATTTAAAGATGAGTAACTTACTTTAACCAGTAAATCTCCTTCTGGTAAATCATCCACTTTTTTTTCAACAATCGATAAGTCAAACTTTCCTTCTGACTCGGAAGCTTCCAAAGCTCTAAAATTTGAGGTCATAGTGTTATTTAAGTAATAAATCTATCTTTGTTAAATATGTCTAATACTTTGTATACGCTTTTTTCAACAATTGCTTCAATAGCCGTACTAAATCTAGCTGTAAGAGGTTTCTTTTCAAAGTACTCAATTTCGAGCAATTTGAATTTACTTGCTAGCTTTAATAGATAATCATCTGAAGTCCCTATTTCATCAATTAACCCAAGTTTTACAGCTTTATCGCCCTGCCATACCTCTCCTGTAGAAACTTGAGCTACTTTAATTTTAGGTCTATTTTCTTTAACAAAATCTTTAAACACCACGTGAAGGTCTTCTAATTCTGAAATAAATTTTTCCCTTCCTTGCTTAGTGTTCTTTCCTAAAGTGGTTAAGGTTCTTTTAAACTTTCCAGCTGTATGCATTTCTATATCTATATCTAGTTTCTTAAGTAATCTGTGAAAATTTGGTAACTGAGCAATAACACCTATAGACCCTACAATAGCCCAAGGTGCTGCGACTATCTTAGTTGCAACACAGGACATTAAATAGCCACCGCTTGCAGCCATTTTATCTATACAAACCGTAAGCTTGATTTTATTGTCTACCAGTCTTTTCAATTCTGCTGCGCACAATCCATAAGCATAAGCAGAACCTCCTCCACTCTCAACCTTTAAAACTACTTCCTTGCATTTAACTTCTGAAGCAATGATCGCATTGATCTCTTGTTTGAGTTTATCAACAGCGCTAGCTTGAAGATCCCCTTTAAAATCTAAAACATAGATTATTTCTTTAGGCTTGCCTTTAATGGCTTTCTTCTTTTTCTTAGTCCTCTCCTTTAAGAAACTTTTATATGCCTTGGGATCCATTTCTGCACTTTTTAAGGACACCCCAATTTCTTCTAATTTATCTGATAAATTTTTTACTATTATTCTTCCTTTATCAGTTTCTTTTTTATGTTTAGTCGAGCCAACGATAACCATAATTGGGATGAGTATTACTGCTAAAACAGTAATTATTTTCAGTAGAAAAAATCCGTATGCTATAAGAAGATCGATCATAGATTATTTAGCCGCCATTCTTATGCCACCATCTAAACGTATAGTCTCTCCATTTAGAAATGGGTTTTCTACAATGTGTTTAACTAACGATGCGTATTCTTGAGGTAGGCCTAGTCTTTTTGGAAATTGGGTCATTTCAATAAGTGGGTTTCTAACTTGATCTGGAGCCATCGCCATCATTGGAGTATCAAATATTCCAGGTGCAATTGTGTTAACTCTAATTCCCATTCTGGCTAGATCTCTAGCTATTGGTAATGTCATTCCTACAACTCCTGCTTTGCTGGCACTATATCCTGCTTGGCCTATTTGGCCGTCAAAGGCGGCTACAGAAGCAGTATTAACTATTACACCACATTCTCCATCTTCCCCGGGTTCATTATTTCCCATTTCAACAGCAGCTAATCTCAATACATTAAATGTACCTGTTAAATTAATATCAACAACTGTTTTAAAATATTGCAAAGGATGAGCACCATCTTTGCCAACTGTTTTGCTAGCACTTCCTATTCCTGCGCAATTAACCACAATGTGAATTCCACCAAACTTATCTACAGTTGACTTAATGCATTCAGTAACTGAGTCTTCATCAGTTACATTTGCTATAGCATATGCCGCCTCATCGCCTAAACTTTCTGAAGCTTTTTTAACATTATCTTCATTTAAATCAACTAACATTATCTTAGATCCAGCAGCTAAGAGTTTTTCTGCTGTAGCCAAACCTAAGCCAGAGGCTCCTCCTGTAATAAGTGCAACTTTTCCATTAATATCCATAAGTTCTCCTGAAATTTCTTTTTAAGGGACGCGAATATTACACGATAAAGCATTCATTAAAAACTCTCCAAGTTTATTTTGCACCCTGAAACCTAGGTTTAAAGCCAAAGCGCACCAATTAAATGCAAAAAATTGTAAAAAAAAGGTAAATAGTTGGCATTAATCTTGCATAATATTAAGTGTTGAACTGTTATTTTTTCAGAAAGGAGAAGAAATGAATAAGATAAATAGAATAGCCTTAATAGCTATACTAGGCTTGGGAGCGTTTTCTATAAGTGCAGCAGAAATAGAATCCAATTTTGCCTTAAGTAATGATTACATATGGCGAGGAATGACCCAAACCGATGAAGGTTTTGCTTATTCTGGAGGCGTTGATGTTACTGCTGAAAATGGTGCGTATGCGGGTATTTGGGGCTCTAAAGTAGATTTTGGTGCAGGCGATGATGCCAACATGGAAATAGATGCTTACTTCGGCTACACAGACGAATCAGCTCGTGGAGTGACCTTTGATGTGGGGTATATGTCCTATAACTATCCCGGAGAAGCAGATTTGGACTTCGAAGAAATCTATGTCGGCGTAGGTTATAAGTGGGTAGGAGTAACATTTTCTGAAGGATTAGATAAGGCTCCTGATAATGTCGAATGGTCAGTAAGTCTAGCTGATACGGGTATTGGTGTAACTTATGGTGATTACGATGGCGTCGGAAAATATACTCTCGTAAGTTATGATTTTGCGCAACAAATCGCTAATAGAGTTTCTATAGGCATAGGTCTAAGTGATTTTAATTCAGATGACGATAGCGGACCTGGTGATGAAGATGGATTTGTAATTACCTTCTCAATGTAAATTACAAAAAAATATAAATTTTAAAAGGGGTTGGATGCTTAGGTATCTAACCTCTTTTTTTTAAGTTCTTAAAAGGACTAGCATACATTTCTAAAGCTTTGTTTAAAGTGGCCTGATCTAAATCTTTAAACCTTTCTAAAAACAAATTCTCTTTTCCTTCAAAATTTTCTTTTGTATCAACCAAACCTAAAGTATGAGCTGATATATAGCTGCTGGGCCACAATTTATAATTAGCAATAATCTCTTGATCAATTAGCTCAGCTAGTTCTTCAATATTTTTAACTCTTTCTGTAATATTTTTTCCTATATGAAGGTGCACCCTACCTTTACTTTCTTTTATACCTTTTACCAACTCACTTAAATCTCTTTTATTATTTTCTTCATAAGATAAATCTTCCCAGCCCTCCCATCCGATGGCTTTAGTAATATCCAGAGGGTCATATTCATAAGATATCGAAACAGGGGTTAAATTTACTTGTTTGATCCAGCTATTTATTTCTAAACCTTTCCTCTCAGCTAAATAAAGCATTTTAAGCACAGCGGGGTCCGTGAAATCATTTCCATCAATAGCCCTGCCCTCTAGCTGAGCAATCCATATACTCTCTCTATCATTATTTAAAGAATGATTAATATACCCAGAAAGGTTACTGAGTTTTTTAAAAGTCTCTTTAGCCCCTTTTATGTTCCTGTGTACTACAAAGCTTTTATTCAATCTCATTATTTTTTCAAAAAAACTTGAATCAAGAAGATTATCTCCAATAGCTATTCTTACAGTTGGCATTCCTTCCAAGTACCTAGCAAAATTTAAAAATAAAGAGTCCAGAGCTATATCTCTATGATTAGAGATATATAAAGTTGGGTTTGAATTCAAATTTTCGACGCCGGAGTAGGTAAAGCCATCCGTAGTTCTTTCAATCATCTGTCCAACATAGGGAGCTAAAGTATCCTGGAAATCTTTAATGCTCTTGCACCTACCGAAACTTTTTTTAAAGTTTCTTTTAAATAAAATAGAACTTAAATTTGGAAAAAGATTTAGTAATGAAGGGTATATTTGACTGGAAATTACCTGATGAAATATCTTGTCTCCAATTAGTGATTCTATGACTTCTTCAACCTCATCATCTGAATAAGGAGATATAGAACCAAAGTTATCCTTAATGTTATTCAAGTTTTTATTTTGAACCTTAATATTGTAAGACTGATATTATTGTTAACTTAAAAATTGGTCAAACCAATTGGTATGAACTCAGAGAATATACACCCCTTCTTTCAAGGTTTTGATTTTTTTAGCTTTGTGCACAGAGGCGGAGCAGAAGAAGCTACCGAAAACACTTTGGAAGCATTTAAGTATGCTTCAGATATGGGATTTATTTTTATGGAAACAGATATTCAAGGGACCAAAGACGGTGAGATTGTAGTTTTTCATGATTATGACTTAAGCAGAATGGCTGGAATAAATAAAAAAATTGAGGATTTAACCTTTAATGAAGTTAAGCAAATTGAACTTATCGGTGGAGGCAGAATACCTTCTTTAGATGAATTGTTATCAACATTCCCTCAACTTAGGTTCAATATAGATTTTAAAACTGAGAATTCGATTGAGTCGGGAGTTAATATTATTCTGAATCAGAATGCTCTCAACAGAGTCTGTTTAGCATCTTTTTCTACATCCAGACTAAACAAAATTAGAAAGTTAGCTGGTCCTAACTGCTGTTCTTCAATGGGACAATCAGAAATAGTCTATCTATTGTTAAAAAGCAGACACCTACCACTTGCTAGAGTTAATGGTCACTGTGCTCAAGTACCGACTTCACAGTGGGCAATTCCTATAGTTACCAAAAAGTTTATTGAGTATGCCCATAAAGAAAATAAATTTGTACATGTTTGGACTATCGATAAGAAATCTGAAATGGAAGAATTGATAGAACTTGGAGTGGATGGCCTTATGACAGATAAACCTAGTACCTTGATGGAAGTAATCAAGGAAAGAAATCTAATCTAGTTCTTATCCGGAACCATCCAAAGCAGTATAAGCCCTGGAATAAATAAAATTAATAGACTTAGGATGCCATAACTAGGACTTCCAGTCACAAGCGCTATTCCTGAAACCATGAAGGGACCTATAAAAACTGAAGACTTCCCAATGAAGTTGTAGAATCCAAAAAATTCAGCTGCTTTGTTTGTAGGTATTAAAGTGCTGAAGAAAGATCTACTTATAGCCTGAACCCCTCCTTGAACTAATCCAACAACACAGGCTACGACATAAAATTCCAGTGCCGTATCCATCTGAGAACTAAACAAAACCACAAATATATAAACGATAATGGCAAAAGATAGAGAATACTTATAACCAAACTTATCTGCGTAATAACCAAATACTAGAGTAGCTGGAAAACCAACAAACTGAGTGAGTAGTAATGCTTGAATCATGGAAGTGGCTGATAGACCAATATCGGATCCATAGGATGTAGCCATCCTAATAATTGTGTCTACGCCATCCATATACAAGAAATATGCCAAAAGGAAGATTACTGCACTTTTATATTCTTTGATCGACCTAGCAGTATTTACAAGGCTACTAAAAGCTTCAGTAATTATTCTGTTTACAGACTTACCCGAACTACTTTGCGTTGGTTCTTTTACATTTAAGTAGATAGGTAATGAAAAAATAAACCACCATAAGGCTACGGACATGAATGACCATAAAACTGCGTCGATTTGACTTTCTAGACCGAACCAATTCGGGTAAAGAAACATGATCACATTAAGAAGGAAGAGAATACCCCCTCCCAGATAACCTAATGAGAAACCAAGGGCAGAAGTACGATTTCTTTCTTCTTCTTTAGAAACAGTAACTAAAAGGGAATCATAAAAAACATTTGCCCCTGAAAAACCTATCACACCTAAACCATAAAAAATTACAGCTAATTTCCAAGAACTGTCAGGGATAAAGAATAAGTAGCCGGTAGTGATAATGCCTAAAAAGGCAAAACTAAACAAAAACTTTCTTTTTGAATCTCCGGCATCAGCAAAAGCTCCTAAAACAGGAGCACTAAAGGCAATTAATAGTCCCACTAAAGAATTGACCGAACCAATTGCAAACGTACTTTCAGCATCAGAAAGATCCGAAGCCCAATAGCTTTTAAAGAAGATCGGAAAAAACCCTGCCATTACAGTAGTAGCAAATGCAGAGTTGGCCCAGTCATACAGAGCCCAACTCCATGCTGACTTATTTAATTTCTTTGACGTAGGTTCCATTAATATTAATAATGCTACTTTTTAATTAGGTAATTCATATGCAAGAAGACAAAAAGACAATAATCACCTTAGGAATTTTCTTTGCACTTATTGGTGTGGTGGTTGTTCTTCAAATTATCCTGGCTATCTATCTACAGACAGTTAATTAAAATAATTAAAGATTAGTCATACATATTTGCAGAATCTTTCAACGTACGTTCCATTCCTTCAATTAAATCAGCCATAATCTCTTCAGCCGGTCTTACGGACTTAATCATCCCTATTCCTTGGCCTGCAAAACCTGGGTTTATATCTTGCCTTTGGTCTTTATTAGCAGACTGTAATACTGGACCTGCAACTCCTGATTGAAAGGGCATTGGAAGTGGATCAAACTCAGATCTTTCCCAAAAATCGGTCCAAGCACTTCTTATAATTCTTGCGGGTTTTCCTGTAACTGATTTAGAAATAACTGTGCCCTCTTCTGTAGAGTCAATTATTGCTTGTTTTTGATGATCAAAAATATCTGCCTCTTCGGAAGCTAAAAAGGCAGATCCTATCCAAGCCCCCTCAGCACCCAGCATGAAAGCAGCTGCTATTCCTCTTCCATCGCTAATTCCACCAGCTCCTAATACTGGTGTTCCATTAGCAGCATCTACAACTTGAGGTATTAATGCCATTGACCCAACGGGTGAGTTGTGTCCACCAGCATCATGACCTTGTGCCACTATTGCATCAACACCAGCAGAAGAAACTTTAACGGTATGTCTTACAGCACCAACCACTGTCATTACTTTAGTCCCATTAGCTCTTAGTCTCTCCATCCAAGGTGCAGGATTACCTAGTCCTGCTGCATAAACTGGTACTTTTTCTTCAATAACCACTTCCATTTGTGCTTCGAAGAATTCTTTAGTAAAGAATCCTAAATTGTCTTCCTCATCAACCTGGCGGTCTAATTCAACCATCTTTAGTCCATGTTCGTTCATAAAGTCTTTCGCCATTTTTTGATACTCTGCCAAAAGCTCAGTCGGATCTTTACCCTCATTCTGCTTCAAATTACCCCCACTTCGAACTGACATAGGAAGCAAAGTATCTATGCCAAAAGGTTTGTCTGTTAATTCTTTGGTCTCCTTAATCCACCTTCTCATTTGACTTGGGGTACAGGCAGCGGCTCCTAATACTCCTAGACCGCCTGCATTGGATACTGCGGCTGCTAATTTTGGGCAAGCTGCACCCCCCATACCGGCTAAAAAGATTGGGTAATCAATTCCGAAAGTTTGACAAATTCTGTTATTCTTCATCATCAAGGTTTCCTTATATAATTACTTATTACTTACATAGTACTACACAAGAAAGCGAGGTAAAAAATGAATTCAAGAATATGCGAAATGCTGGATATAGAGTTTCCTTTGGTTGCTTTCACGCATTGCAGAGACGTTGTGGTTGCAGTATCAAAAGCTGGGGGTTGTGGTGTTTTAGGAGCGGTTGGCATGTCCCCTGAGATATTGGAACAAGAATTAAAATGGATTGATGACCATATAGATGGGAAGCCTTATGGCGTTGATGTCTTAATACCCAACAAGATGGTAGGAAAGGATGAAAAATTTGATGCAGAAAAGCTTGTTGGAATGATCCCTCAAGAATACGCTGACTTCAGAGCAGATGTTTTAGAGAACCATGACATACCTTCTCCTGAATTAAGAAATATTGATACAGGCGGATCTGGTTTTGCTGCAAACACCCAATCAGGAGGTGCTAAAGCTCTTTTAGATGTTGCGTTCCAACATCCCATTAAATTAATAGCTAATGCACTAGGAGTACCGCCAGACTGGATGCTTCAAATGGGAAAAGATAACGACGTAAAAGTAGCGGCTTTATTAGGAACAGCTCAACATGCTATTAATCAAGTTAAAGCTGGGGTAGATATTCTTGTAGTTTCTGGAACAGAGGCCGGTGGTCATTGCGGCAGTGTTTCTACAATGGTATTGATTCCTGAAGTTTATGAAGCCATCCAACCCTATGGTGATGTCCCTATTCTAGCTGCAGGAGGTATCGTTACCGGTAAGCAAATGGCTGCTGCTATGACTATGGGTGCTTCTGGAGCTTGGTGCGGATCCGTTTGGTTAACCACCGTTGAATCTGAAATTCATCCGGTAGTAAAAGAGAAAATGATCGCTGCCAGCTCAAGTCAGACTGTTAGATCAAGGAGTAGAACAGGGAAACATTCTAGACAACTTGTGTCTCCTTGGACTGAAGCTTGGGAATCCGATAAAGCTCCTGACCCGCTTCCAATGCCTTTGCAACCGATGGTGGCAGAACCTGCTTTAGCCAAAGTTAACAAACTTGCTGAAGGCGGTCATGACGGGGCTAAGGGCTTAGCTACGCACTGGGTAGGACAAGGAGTTGGTTTAATGAACCAAAGTATTTCTGCTAGCGATGTCGTGATGGAATTTAAGGAGGACTTCTTAGAAGCCTACGAGAGACTTGATAATTTTATGCAGGAATAATTAGGACAAAACCTCTCCGTCTTTAACGACATAAAATTGTCTGGATTCATCATTAACCGGTTCACTTAAGGTCCCAGAAATCTTTCTCTGGGCTCCTTCAGGAGCGTATTGCAGTATGTAACTTTTTCTTACTCCTTCAGAAGTATTTGGGCCTGTTCTGTGAGGAGTCAGCGAAGAGAAAACAGCAATACTCCCAGATTTCAATGGTAGAGCAACAGACTCAGAACCGTCTAATGGGATTTCAAAGCCAAGTTCTGTGGTTTCATGTTTTAGAGTTCCTAATCTGTGCAATCCAGGCATCACCCAAGGACATCCATTTGATTCATCCGTATCACTCAAAGCTAACCAACAAGTTAAGTAAGCTTGAGGTTCAATAAAAGTGTAGCCATTGTCTTGATGCCAAGGAAATTCATCTTTAGTCCCAGGCTTCTTGTAAACTGCTTGATCCCAATACAAACGAACGTTCTTTCCTATAAGGTCTAAGCAAAGACTAGAAAATACTTTATGCTTACTAAATTCTTTTAATTTTTCTGACTGTGTAACAAGGTGTGTTGAAAAGGTTATTTCTTCTGCTCTAGAAATGAAAACCTTTCCATCTTCAAAGCCCCTCAATACCTCAGTAACCTTCTCTTCAAATGGATCTATAAGATTACAGACCTCTGACATCAATTCTGCATCAAAGGCATTTTCTACCACTAGATAGCCCTTTTCATCATACTGTTTTACTTGTTCTTCCGATAAGTATTGATAAGGACCCTGAGGTACAGACCATGAAAAACCTTGGTTGTCAGGGTGAATTTCTGGATTCACTTAACTTGAATAGACCGGTGGTTTTTTTTCAGCCCAAGGAGCTGCTTTTTCTATTTGAGAAGAAATAGAAACTAGTAATTCATCATTTCCAAATTTAGCAGTAAGCATAGAACCTATGGGCAAGTCATTTTTACTAAAGCCAAGTGGAAGTGAAATGCTTGGCTGACCTGTTTGATTGTAAACTCCGGTAAAACTAGAGTAAGAAGACAGTCTTTCGATGTATGTTGCTACATCTTTTGAAGACATATCAATCTCTCCTATTTTTACTGGAGGTTTAGCAAGAACGGGGCTAAGAATAAGATCATAATCTTCCATAAAATTACCCAATACTCTTCCAGCCTGATGATTTATTAGAGTGGCTTTTGCATATTGATCTGCTGTAAACGCCTTACCATTCTCGTACATCCTATAAGTGATATTCTCTACAACGTCTGGCGTGACCTCTGTTCCTAAAGCATCCGCTCTTTGTTGTAAGGCCAGAGATACATTTGCCGAAATTATTACCCCTATTGCTTCAGAGAGTGCTCCTATATCTGGTTTTGGCGAAGCTTCTTCAACATGGTGTCCTAAAGATTCACAAAGTTCAGCTGTATTTTTGATAGAAGCAAGAACATCTTCATCAATCTTTACTGTATCTGTGGGTAGATGTAAGGCAATTTTTAACTTACCTGGATCTTTCCCACTGGCAGAAAGAAAAGTTCCTGAAGGCTCAGTTGGAGCATAAGGATCACCTGGAGAAAATCCAGATGTGGCATCTAAAAGTGCTGCTGTATCTCTCACAGACTTAGATACGCAATGGCTGATAGATTGACCAGCCCATCCTTCGCCTCTATCTGGACCCATGGGGGTTCTTGCCCTAGTTGGCTTTAAACCTACTAGACCACAACATGATGCTGGAATCCTTATGGAACCTCCCCCATCACTTGCATTAGCCATGGGTAGTATTCCTGATGCTACCGCTGATGCTGCACCGCCACTTGAACCGCCTGCTGAATGATCTAAATTCCAAGGGTTTCTAGTCGGACCATAAAGCTCAGGTTCAGTTGTTACTGTTAATCCAAATTCTGGACTATTAGTCTTACCAAAGATAACTAAGCCTGCTTCAAGGTATCTGTCCACTAAAGTACTGTTGTGATCCGCTACATAATCTTTAAAGAACTTTGAACCATAAGTGGTCTTTGTTCCTGTAAGAAGGACATGTAAATCTTTTAAAAGATATGGAACACCGGTAAAAGGTCCATCAGGTAACCCATCTTTTATCATGGCTTTTGCTTCGTCGTAATGCTTTAAAACTACGGCATTAATTTGATCGTCTACTTTCTCTGTCCTCTGTATAGCTTCCTCTAATAATTCTTCAGCTGAAACTTCTTTGTTCTTAACTAACTCGGCAAGGCCTAAAGCGTCGTAATTATCATATTCTTTAAAACTCATTTTTTATCCCCTTGTAAATTCTAGTTTTTTTCCTATTGTGTCAGATAAAATTGTTCCCTGACTATATATTCTCTCTCCATTCACTATGGTTTCTATTATTCTTGATTTAAAAGTATAACTCTCAAAAGGCGACCATCCACACTTATAAAATATTTTTTCTTTTTTTACCTCATAAGTATCGTTCATATTTACTAAAACTAGATCTGCCCAAAACCCTTCCCGAATAAAACCCCGGTCTTTAATTTCAAATCTCTTAGCTACGCTATGTGAAGTGATTCTTGGGACTTCAGTTAATTCCAGATCTCCTTCATGAACCATCTCCAAAACAGCCAATAATGAATGCTGTACTGAAGGCATCCCAGAAGGTGCCGTTGAGTAAGTGTTTTTTTTCTCCTTCAGTATATGAGGTGCATGATCAGTAGCTACATAATCTATCGTTTGATCTTTTAGTGCCTGTCTAAGAGCTTGTTTATCTGTATTAGATTTAATAGATGGGTTGCATTTGATTAAGGATCCAAGACTTTGATAATCTTCCGAAGAAAATAAAAGATGCGGCACACATACTTCAGCAGTTATTAGTTTCTCTTCTACCGGTCCTGCTTTAAAAAGTTCAATTTCATCTTTAGTAGAGATATGGAGAACATGTAACTTAGCATTAAATTGTCTAGCTAACTCAATTGCTTTTTTAGTTGATATTAAACAGGCTTCTCTTGATCGAATTTCTTCATGTAGTTCTATTGGAATATCTTCACCGTACTTTTCATGAGCTTTTTTTTCATTTTCAGTTATTAAAGGGGTGTCTTCACAATGCGTGGTTATGATTACTGGAGAGTAATTAAAAATATCTTCTAAGGCCTTTTGATCATCAACTAGAAGATTTCCTGTTGAAGAACCCATAAAAACTTTCAAACCACATACTTGGCTAGCATCAATGCTTTTTATATCTTCAATATTTGTATTACTAGATCCCATATAGAAAGAGTAATTAGCGAGTGATACCTGTTCAGCAATTTTAATTTTTTCATTCCAGAGTTCTAGATTTAGTGTAGGGGGTATGACATTAGGCATATCCATAAAAGAAGTTGTACCGCCAGCCACTGCAGCAATAGACTCAGTTTGAATATTACCCCTTTCTGTTAAACCGGGTTCTCTGAAGTGAACCTGATCATCAATGAACCCAGGTAATAGATGTAGACCTTTAGCATCAATAAAATCTCCTTCCTCATCAATTGATGCTTCTATCTTTTCAATGCGTCCATTTTTTATTAATACATCTCTTTCTAAGAGACTTCCTTCGTTGACTAAAGTGCAATTTTTAATAGTAAGCTGTTTCATTAATAAGGTTTACTCCCACTCACTGTAATTCGATGTAAAGTTCGAGTTTTGTCACCGTGGTCATGCACAGCAAAATGCTGCACACATCTATTATCCCAAACAACCATATCCCCATTATGCCACTTGTGTTCATATCTAAATTTTTTATCACTGGCTTGAGCATACAGCTTTGTAAGAATTTCTTGGCTTTCGTTATCAGACAGGCCTTCAATTCTCTCAACAAATGCTTGAGTTACAAATAGAGCTCTTTTTCCAGTCTCAGGATGGGTCCTGAATACGGGATGTTTTACTGTCTTTTCTAATGCAGGGTCTGCTCCTGCAAGTAGTACCACGGACCTATTGGTATTGATTGCTTTCTGATTATTAAGTTTCTTCTTTAAAGAAGTTTCTAGAAACTCATAAGCTAAATATTGATTTGAAAAAAGTGTATTTCCTCCTTCGGATGGAACGTCGATAGCATAAAGTATTGTTGCATCAGGAGGTTCTTCTTCAAATGTTACATCTGAATGCCAGTGTGCATTTGTATGATATTGCTCACCGTAATTTTCAATTTTTATTATTTCGGGATGTTCGTCTAAGCCCTGGAAAACTGGATGTTTTTGAGGAGGACCCCAAAGACTGGCTGCTAAAAAAAGATTTTTAGGTTTTAAATTTTGATCTTTAAATATTAAGACTAAGTTATCTAAAAAAGCTTCTTTAATTAATTGACGGTCTGATTCTGATAAATCATAAGATAAATCTACATCTGTTATTTCAGCACCTAAAGGTTGTATCTTTTTAATCTTCATCTGTATTAGATTTTTATAACTGTGACCCTTCCGAAATCTAAACCTTTCCCCTCTAGATACTCTGAACCTGTTCTATCTAAAACCTTCTTAACAAGTTCTACCATTTTTGAGCTACCACCGCAGATTATTGTAAGAGGAATTTCTTCTTGATTTAGAAAAATAAAATTTTCAACCATTAAGTCAACCTCATGGTGCCTCACTCCATGTAGATCCAGCTTTTCCACTTATCCTATGAGACTTGGTTTCTAATAAGTCTACCGTTCAAAGCCCCAGTTGATTCTCCATCTTTAAAAGCAATCTGTCCTGACACAATGGTGTATTCATAGCCACTTGCTCTTTGGACTAGTCGTCTACCTCCTGCAGGCAAGTCATGTAAAACCTCTGGTTCATGTAAAGTCAGGTTTTCAAAGTCTATTACATTAATATCAGCTTTATACCCTTCTTTTAGAACTCCTCTATCTGTAATCCCTAATAACCTAGAGGTTTCAAGCGTTTGCATACTTATTAGTTTTTCCAGTGGTATTTTTTTTCCTCTTTTCCTGTCCCTACCCCAATGTTGAATTAGAGTTGTTGGGAAGCTCGCATCACTTATCGCTCCACAATGTGCTCCGGCATCTCCTAAACCTGATATTGAATAAGGGTGATTAAGCATTCTTTCAACATAATCTAAGTTGCCTGGTAAATAGTTAAAAAGAGGATGGTAGATAAGTGCCTTTCCTTCCTTCTCTAACAAGCAATCGTACGCAACTTCTTGTGGAGAAATATTTTGTTTTTTTGCTATCGCTTCAAAGGAAGCATCAGGCTCAGGTTCATAGTTTGCCGGTTCTCCTAATCTGAACATCTTATTGAAAGATTGAGTTATTTCATCTACTAGAGGATTTCCAATAGAAACCGGATCTTCAGAAAGAAGTTTTTCTTTAAAAGCGGGATCTTTCATAGCGGCTACTTTCTCTTCTAAAGATTGCTTGGATAACTCGTAGAAAGATGGATAAAAGGTAAATGGATTTAAAGTAGCTGTAAGCCCCATATTGATGCCAGTTGCCCTAGGGGGTACTTGTCCGTACATATTGATACCTTCTCCCTGTGCTTCTTCTATTCCATCTAAAAGCTGATGCCACCAATCTGGTCTCTGATCCATTTGCTCAACGGTAATAGATATGGGCCTGCCTGAAGATTCAGACATCTCTTTAAAAATATTAAATTCGGTCTCAAAATCATAAAAATCAGAAATACCTTGAAGCACTCCGCTTTTTATTTCCCCCAGAGACTTCGCGATAGATACTAGTTCATTCTTGTGTGCAGTAATACTAGGGGTAAGTGCCCCACTAGAGTCTTTATGCTTTTCTGTTCTGGAAGTACTAAAACCAAAAGCTCCTGCTTCTATAGCTTCTTTAACAATTTGACTCATTTGTTCAATTTCTTCTTGAGAAGCTTCTTCTCTATCAATTCCTCTTTGACCCATTACATAAGCCCTTACAGCTCCATGAGGAATTTGAGTACCTACATCTATAGCAAGAGGTTTGCCTTCTAAAGTATCAAGATATTCAGGAAAACTTTCCCATTGCCAGTTTATTCCTTCGTGTAGTGCTGTTCCTGGGATATCTTCTACGCCCTCCATCAAGCTAATTAGCCAATCTCTTTCTTCAGGCTTACAGGGAGAGAAACCTACCCCACAATTACCCATAACTACGGTGGTAACTCCATGGTAAGTAGATGGTCTTAAGTAAGGATCCCAAGTTACCTGACCGTCGTAATGTGTATGGATATCTACGAATCCTGGAGCGACAATTTTTCCTTTTGCATCAATGACTTCTTTAGAAGACTCTTCTAACTCACCAATGGCTACAATTTTATTGCCCTTAATTGCCACATCAGCAAAAAAGGGTTTTTCGCCTGTTCCGTCGTAGACAGTTCCATTTTTAATAATTAAGTCATACATAACCTCTTATTCTACTTTAAATAAGATATTACGAGAATGTTAACTAAAGTAGGCTAAATTAGAGTTATTACCTATAATGCGAGGCCCTTTTTAAAAACGAATAAGACTGAAGAAGCCATTTAATATGTTTAAGAAACCTTTGATACTTTTCTTGTCATTGTTGTTATTGATAACTTTTACACAAATATCTTTGGCGGAAGAAAGGGATAAATC
>JAKUUL010000017.1 GCA_022447025.1 SAR86 cluster bacterium
ATATCATAAAGAATATTAGAGCCTATTAATGTTCTTGATCTTAATTCTTTATCCTTATTATTTTCATCCAATATCAGCATTGGATCTTCTCCATCTTCAACAAACATAAATTCTATTAACACACAAACTTTCTCCTCACATTCTTTAATTTGGACAATTAATCCAAAACCATGCCAATAACCCTTTAATAAATTCTCATAGTCAGAAACTAACAATTGAGGAGCTAATAAAACTAATAATGCTAGGACTTTTTTCATACTTCAAAACCCCCTAAAAAATAAAGAACAGTTTGTAACTACACAGTGTGTAGTGAATTATTTAAACTGATTTTTAATGAAAATACTTTTTTTTTTGATTTATGATAGTCTTAAAATAAAAGGTTTATCCCATGAAAAAAATTTACCAAGCCTCTATAACAATTCTTATTCTTGGATTGCTGTTATCTTGTTCAGATGAAAAAGTCTCTGAAGTATCGGAGGAACATGAAAAAGGACCTTTCTACGTTGAATTTGTTTCTTGTACCAAAGGCAATGAATTCAGTCAGTCCAACCTTTCAAAGATGATTGAGTCTTGGAGAATGTTGCCTACATCCAGTGAATTAAGAGGCTCTTACTTATATGATCCCATTAAAGAAGAAAATGCCTTTGGCCCCAGTATGTGGTGGGAACTTGAATGGGAATCAAAAGATGCAGCTGATTCAGCTTGGAGTGATTGGACTGAAAATGAAGAAGTAATGGCCTGGTCTAATGAATATCAAAATGTCATGTCATGTGACGGGGCTGGCAGGAATGCTTGGGACATACTAATTCCAGTTGCAGCTTCCCATTTCGGTGAACTAAATCATTCTGGATATTTCTATAGCCAGTACTGGACCTGCAGTTATAAAAATGGAGCTGGCAGGAATGAAATGGAAAACTTCCTTCCTATGCATTCAGCCAAGATTAAATCTTCTAATCTACAAGGAACGGGGTATCACTATGGCGTGTATTTTGATAGAAGATCCTCGGACGCCTCTCATTCTGATGTACAGGCAAATCTTGTATGGGGAGAATGGGCTAACTCAAAAGATGCGATGGAGTTACAAAATCAAAACTTTGCTAATAATTTTCAGGAAGTATTTGAAGAATTTGATAAGTTAGGATCTTGTCTTGAAGAACCAGATACTTTTAATTCTTGGATGCTATATACAAAAGACAGCCCTGATGACAGTGATTACAGCCCTAAATTTTAGTTAATCAAAATCTCTCATTCCCACTCAATAGTAGATGGTGGTTTGCTAGAAATATCATAAGTTACTCTAGAAACTTCAGGTATCTCATTCATTATTCTGTTTGAAACTTTCTCTAAAAAACTATGCGGTAAAGTGGCTGATTTAGCCGTCATAAAATCTACTGTTTCTACTGCCCTTAAGGCTATAACGTATTCGTAACGTCTTGAATCGCCGACTACTCCAACGGATTTAACTGGAAGAAATACTGCAAAGGCTTGGCTGACCTTATCGTAATACCCTTCCTCAACTAACTCGCTTATAAATATGTCATCTGCCAGCTGCAAGACTCTTATATATTCTTTTTTTATCTCACCTAAGATTCGTACGCCTAGACCTGGACCTGGAAAAGGATGTCTAAACACTATCTCGCGAGGCAAACCTAACTCCAATCCTATCTTTCTCACTTCATCTTTAAATAAGTCCTTGAGTGGTTCAATAACTGGTAAGTTTAGATAGTCCGGTAGACCTCCCACATTGTGATGCGATTTAATGACATGAGCAGTACCATTTTGGTTGCCTGCGGATTCAATGACATCAGGATAGATAGTTCCTTGAGCTAACCATTTTATTTTTTTGCTTTTTTTGGCTTCCTTTAAAAAGACATCAATGAAAGTTTTACCTATTGCCTTCCTTTTGTGTTCAGGATCCTTTTTACCTTTTAATTCTCTAAGAAACTGGTTCCCTGAATTTGCTCTTTTAACCTTGATACCAAAATTATCTTTAAAGGTCTGCATTACCTGGTCACCCTCATTTAGCCTAAGCAGGCCATTGTCAACGAACACACAGGTCAGTTGATCTCCAATTGCTTTAGATAGTAGAGCTGCTACCACTGCAGAATCCACTCCCCCAGACAAACCTAATAAAACTTCATCTGAACCAACCCTCTCCCTAATTTCTACAATGTTCTTGGAAATAATACCTTTTGGATTCCACAGACCTTCACAATTACAAATATCTCTCACGAAATTCTTTAAGATTTTTTTTCCTTGAGGCGTGTGAGTGACTTCGGGATGGAACTGAAGTCCAAAAATTTTCTTAGTAGGATGAAATAGTGCAGCAATGGGACTGTTGCTTGATCTTGCGCAACTTTTAAAACCTTTGGGTAAACGAGAGACATGATCCCCATGACTCATCCAAACATTAATAGATTTCTTTTTAATGCCCTTAAATAAGCCTGATGCTAAGTTCTTCAAACTTAGATCGGCGTGACCAAATTCTCTTTTTTTAGCCAGTTCAACTTTTCCTCCCAATTGTTTGGCTATGGTTTGCATGCCATAACATATACCCAGTACCGGGATGCCTAAATCGAAGAGCTTATCCGGAACTTTTGGAGAACCTTTTTGTTTTACGGTCTCGGGACCGCCCGATAATATGATTCCCTGAGGGTTAAATTTTTTGATAGCGGAAAGTGAACTTTTGTAATGATAAATCTCACAATAAACCCCAATTTCTCTTACTCGCCTCGCTATTAATTGAGTGTATTGAGAACCAAAGTCTATTACGAGAATTCTGTCTTTAATGATGTCTTTTGACACCTCAAAACTCCTATTTTTTATGACATCCTGTAATTAGGAGCTTCCTTGGTAACACTAACGTCATGAACATGACTTTCACTAACTCCCGCATGGGTTATTTGGATGAATTTGGGTTTGGTTCTCATGGTTTCTATATCTTTGGAACCGGTGTAGCCCATGCTTTGCCTTAATCCACCCATCATTTGATGCACCACAGCTTCCATCCAACCTTTGTAAGGAACTCTTCCCTCTATGCCTTCAGGAACTAATTTCTCTGTGGCTTGTGAACTTTCCTGAAAGTACCTGTCGCCCGATCCTTGATCACCGGTCATGGCACCTATAGAACCCATGCCTCGATATGATTTGTAACTTCTGCCTTGAAAAAGCTCTACTTCTCCTGGAGCTTCTTCCGTGCCTGCTAGGACACTGCCTAGCATAACGCTGTGTGCTCCAGCGGCAATTGCTTTGGCCACGTCACCAGAAAATCTAATTCCTCCATCTGCAATTACTGGAATATTTCTGCTTTTGAGTGCCTCTACTGCATTCGCCACAGCCGTAATCTGAGGCACGCCCACTCCCGTAATAATACGAGTGGTGCAAATGGATCCAGGACCGATGCCAACTTTGACTGCGTCGGCTCCGACTTTGGCTAATGCCAAGGCACCCTCTGCAGTAGCTACATTCCCACCGATCACCTGTATTTCTTTAAACTCTTTCTTAAGGAATTGAACTTGGCTTAAGACGCCTTCAGCATGACCGTGAGCGCTATCCACGACCAATACATCAACTCCTGCTTCAATCAATGCGGCTGCTCGATCTCTAGAATCTTTATCCGTTCCTACGGCTGCCCCTACCAACAACCTACCTTCACTGTCTTTAGTTGCATTAGGAAAATCTAAAGATTTATTGATGTCTTTAAGAGTAACAAGACCAGTAAGGCTATAGTTTTTATCAACAAGCAAGATTTTCTCTATTCGATTTGAATGTAATAATTGTTTGATCACCTCAAGGTCTTCACCTTCTTTAGCGGTAACTAACTTATCTTTTGGAGTCATAATTTGAGCAACGTCAGCATCTAAATCCTGTTCATTTCTGAAATCCCGGCTTGTAACAATTCCGACCAGATTGCCTCCATCAACTACTGGCATTCCCGAAATATTTAGTTCTTGAGTCAGCTGAACTAATTCGCCTACCTTGTTATCAGATCTTATGGTGATGGGATCTCTGACTACTCCACTTTCGTATTTTTTTACTTTTCTGACTTCATCTGATTGATCTTTGATTGAGAGGTTCTTATGAATAATTCCAATGCCTCCTAATTCACTTAAAGCAATGCTCATCCTTGATTCAGTAACAGTGTCCATTGCAGCAGATAACAAGGGAATATTAAGACTTATTTGACTAGTTAGACTTGTCTTTAGATCAGCATCTTTAGGGAGTATTTCAGAATGTTCGGGCACAAGCAGAACGTCATCGAAGGTAAGTGCTTGGTCTGCTATCCGCAACATCTTCAAATTATACAGAAAGAAAAGAAAATCAATAAAAAAATTCTAATTAGGCTAAACTAATTTAAAAATCATCTCATGGAAGATTCTTCTAAAAACAATCCTTTTTTGGGTTGGCGAATGGTCGCTATCGCCTTGTTTGCAGATTTCTGTGTGGTGGGTTTTGCGTTCCAATCTTACCCAGTTATTCAACTTATCCTCGCAGAAGAAATGGAGCTTTCACGATTTTTGGCTACCCTTACGATACCTGGCTTTATGCTTATTTCAGCCATCACCATGCCAGTGGTAGGAAAATTACTAGACACCTACTCGATCAGATCGGTATTAATTTTAGGCTCATTTGTTTACGGACTGTCTTTGATCTCGTTGTATTTTGTTAACAGCTACACCGCTTTCATAATAATTTTTGTGCTCCCAATTGCTTTGGGGGCTTCCCTCATGGGCAACCTGTCTGTTTCAAAGCTGGTTTCCAGATGGTTCCGTGAATACACAGGCAGGGCTTTAGGTATAGCTGCACTTGGGGTTTCTTTTTCAGGTCTGGTGATGCCTAACCTAACAAACTACCTGTTAATCGATTTGGGTTTAAGTTGGCGAGAAGCTTATTTATATTATGGTTTATTTACCTTAATCATAAATGCGCCATTATTTAGATACTTAGTAATAGATAACCCTGAAGATGTGGACCAACTACCGGATGGGAAATCACACAGCGATCAACAAGACCTCAGCGAAGATGCTGGTGAAGATTGGACTTTAAAACAATTATTAAATGATAGGAATTTTTGGGTTCTATCTTTTGTATTCGCTCTTCAATTTTGTGCCATGATGGCGGTGCTTGCTCATATTACCTTTTACGCATCTGAAAGAGGTTGGGCTGAACAAGCAGCATGGATTTTTAGCATGTATGCAGTTCCAGCAATGATCAGCAAATTGGTGTTCGGTTGGTTAATTGAAAATAAAATGGATGCGAGATTGGCAGTTTCAACTTCACTTGTAATTCAACTTGTCGGTACCTTACTGATTCTGGGCAGTGATAGTCCTAATCAACTTTCCTTTATTATTGCTTTGTTTGGTTTTGGTGGAGGCGCTGCACTTCCTTTAAGCAACATACTTTTTAACAAGGTATATACGCAAAAAAGTTTTGGCTTCTCAAGAGGAACAGCTCAACCTTTTATTTCAGTTTTTCAAGTAAGTGGGACGCCAGTGGTTGCTCTCATGTTTGATGCATATGGCAATTACCAAAATGCCTTTCTCTTTCTTTGTTCCTTATTGGTTTTAGCAACTATTGTTATTTGGTTCTTAAAAATGCCAGAGACGAGCAAGGAAAACTAGAAAAAATCTTTTATCAGCTTATCTAATTCATCTACAAACTCTAATGGTTTGTCCAACATCAAATGATGTTGTGCGTCTTCTAAAGCTACAACCGAAGAACCTTCAGGAAGCAACTCTTTCATCTCTTTTATTGAGTCACCCGTGTCAAATTCCATAGTATTTTCACCGTAAATAAAAGATACCGGGCAATTTAGCTGATTAATGATTTCATGTTGGTCACTTCCTACCTCTAAATGATCGTAGGTTGAAGGATCAAAAGTCCAACTCCACCCCCCATCAGTTTCTCTCACTGATTTTTCTGCAATAAAATCTAGTAGATACTGATTTTGACAATCTTGTGGTGGCATTAGTCTAAATCTTTGGACTAATTCTTCCTTGCTAGGCCTGATTTTAGGAGGTTTTGAAGGTGGCATGTTTTTATACCATTCAATGTGATTCTCAGGACGTCTTACAACAAAATCTACGAGTATTAAACCAGACATCTGTTCGCCGTATTTATCTGCTGTGGCCAAAGAAACCATACCGCCAAAGCTATGCCCCACTACCACTGGTTTTATTAAGTTGGTTTCCTTTACTACGCCCCACACGTCCTCAACAAAAGTGTCCTTATCGTAACGAGAACGCCACTCGCTATCACCCATGCCACTAAAGCTCATGACCACAAAATGGTATTTTTCCGCAAGTAAACCGCCTATGAACTGGAACCAATGGGCATGAGCGTGATTGCCATGCAACATAATGACAGAAGGGTTATTGGGATCGCCCCACTCCATGAAATGGATTTTGGCGCCAGCGATATCAGCGAAATCACTTCTATGATCTACAGCTAATGCGTCTTTAAACCATTGAGGTTGTTCTTTAATTACTTCCATTACAAATGAATGAGCATCCTTACTTTTGGGTGAGCAATACTAAATGAAGTAAATCTTAAAAGAAAGAAGCAGATTGAGAATCTACTATCGTTATTAACTTAGGAGTCTATCTGTCTTTGCAGCAGCAATAAAATCGTTCTTATGCAATCCTAAGATCTTGTGCGTCCACCAAGTGACCTGGACTTTTCCCCACTCTAGTAAAATGGCCGGATGGTGATCTTCCTCTTCAGCCAGGTCAGCCACTTGATTGCTAAACTGAACTGCTTGCGCATAATCATCAAAATTAAAAAGTCGTCTAAGTTTTAAAATTGAATCTTCGGTTATAGGCTCCCAATCTGGAATTTCTTTTATAAATTCAACCAGCTCATCATCCGTTACTTTAGGAGCATCTGCTTGGCAAGCCACACACTTTTGTGACGTTAAACTCGACATTATTTCTTTATGCCTCCTTTCGTGAGATTTGCTGGATCTAAAAGCTTTTCTAATCTCTTGCGGGATAAATTAGTCTCTTCCAAAGCGACATCTAAAATTGGCCTTCCTTCCCGATAGGCCTTTTTTGCAATATCTGCGGCCTTAGCATAACCAATAACTGGATTTAGAGCTGTTACCAGTATGGGATTTCTTTTTAGATTATCAGCTATATTTTTATTATTAACTTTGAATGTTTTTATAGCTTTGTTAGCTAAGATGGTTAAAGCACCTGAAAGGATATTTATGCTCTTAAGCACATTGTATGCCACCAAAGGCAACATGACGTTCAATTGAAAATTACCGGATTGGGCAGCAATTGCAACAGTGGTGTCATTTCCAATAACGTCTGCGCATACCATTGCTACGGATTCAGGTATCACCGGATTAACCTTTCCTGGCATGATACTGCTGCCGGGTTGCAAGGCTTTGAGTTCTATTTCACCCAACCCAGTGAGAGGGCCGCTGTTCATCCATCTGAGATCATTACTGATTTTCATTAGTATCGTAGCCAAATTCCTTAATTCTCCTGAAACTTGAAGTGAAGTGTCTTGCGCGCTCAAGCTGCGAAAGAAATCATTACTGGGTTTAGCTTTTACTTTTCCTAGTTTTGAAACTTCTTTAGCAAATTCTTTAGTAAATCTTGGGTGAGCATTTATTCCGGTTCCTACGGCGGTCCCACCTTGGGGAAGAAATAGAAGCTTGTCAGTAACAACTAAAAGTGATTCTTGAGCAGAGAGTAGTTGAGATTTCCAAGCATTTAATTCCTGACTCATATCTATTGGCATGGCATCCATTAAGTGAGTCCTGCCTGTCTTGGTTACTCCTTCAAGTTTTTTAGATTTGTCATCAATCGCTTGTATCAGGCCTTCAAGTGCAGGAAGGAGGAGGAGTTCAAGATCGCAATGACAACTTATATTGATAGCTGTAGGTATCACATCATTACTACTCTGACTCATATTGACATGATCATTTGGATCGACTTCAACACCACAGTATTTGGTAGCTAACTTTCCTATAACCTCATTTGCATTCATGTTAGTACTAGTGCCAGATCCAGTTTGAAAGATATCGACAGGAAACTGATCGTCGTGCTTGCCAGACCAAACCTCCTTAGAGGCTTTTATGATTCCCCTTGCTCTTTTAGCATCTATAAGTTTTAAGCTTTTATTTGCTCTAGCCGCTGCCTCTTTAATAACTCCCATTGCCTTAAGAAAGCTTCTGCCGAAAGGAAAGTTAAATGTAATTCCACTGACTGGAAAATTGTCAATTGCTCTCTGTGTTTGGGGGCCCCAAAGGGCATTAAAAGGAATCTTTACTTCACCGAGACTATCTTTTTCTGTTCTATAGCGTTTCTTTGCCATACTATTTCCCCTTGAAACTATATATTAACATTTAAGCTAAATATTTAACGACAAAGGATTAGCGAGGTATAATTTTTATAGGGGAAAGATTTATGAGTAAAGAATTAGAAGAATTAATGACTAATCAGTCGAAGGCTGAAAAGATGGAAATAGACACAACTCTTGGTAAGTTGCCACAAAAAGAAAGAGGGTCTTTACAACAGATAGAATGCAAAACCATGGAAGAGCAACGCAGACACCAGTTAGAAAGACTGGCATGCGGCTTTAGAGTATTTGCTCATTTTGGTTTTGATGAAGGACTGGCAGGCCATATAACGCTGAGAGATCCGGAACATGAACATTATTTCTGGGTAAACCCATTTGGTGTCCATTTTGACCAAATGCGTATTTCAGATCTTTTATTGGTCAACAGGACCGGAGAAGTAGTTCAAGGCGACAGACCTCTAAACACAGCTGCCTTTGCTATTCATTCCCGCCTTCATGAAGCAAGACCTGATGTGAACGCAGCTGCTCATTCACATTCAATGTATGGGAAATCTTTTTCCACAATGGGAAGACTGCTTGAACCAATAACTCAAGATTCATGTGCTTTTTATAACGATCACGTGCTGTTTGATGACTTCACCGGTGTGGTTTTGGAAACGGATGAAGGAGACAGAATAGCTGAGGCTTTAGGTGATAAAAGAGCGGCCATCCTTAAAAATCATGGACTTTTAACTACAGGAGAAACTGTAGACGCGGCTGTATGGGGATTTCTTTCTATGGATAGGTGTTGCCAATCTCAACTTATAGCTGAATCAGTGGGTCAAATGGAAAGAATTTCAGATGAAGTCGCTGAGCTGACAAAAACTCAAGTAGGATCGGAACCAGGTATGTGGGCTAGTTTCCAGCCTTTGTATGATCTGATGTTAGAAAAAGACGACAGCTTTCTAAATTAGACTTCTAAGTTAATAACCGTAGAAGATTCTCAATCTGCTTCTTCGATCCGTGGCCTTTTTGAAAAGTTTAAGGGTGTAAGACTTTACTTATTTAAGAGTTCCTCAACTTGCCAAAGAGTATCCTTTCCAAAAAAGATTTCATCACCGACAAAAAAAGTAGGAATGCCAAAAGTACCCCTCTTGACTGCTTCTTCGGTATTGGTAATAAGTTGAGCTTTTATTTCAGGATCTTGCATTTGCTCCATCAACCTATCTGCATCAAAACCTGATTCTGTAAACGCTTCCTTAATTACTTCAGGGTCATCCATTTTTTTAGGCTCTTCCCACATATGTTTAAGCACTTCGTCAATGTATTTATCCAAATAACCATCGCTTTGAGCTCCAATCGCTCCCCTGATTATTTGTAAAGACATAACAGGAAAATGCGGGTTCATTTTAAATTTATCTATTCCATGTCTTTCCCGGAAACGCTGCATTTCAACTGATTGGTATTCATTTTTGTTAAGAATTCCAAAGAAAGCCTCCATTGGCGGTTTGTTATTAGTGGCCTTAAAAATACCACCCAATAAAACAGGAATATAATTAAATTTTCCTCCGGTTCTTTCTTCAATTCCAGAAACCACTTTATGGCTTAAATAGGCATTGGGACTGGCAAAATCAAAATAAAAATCAACTGTCTTGGTCATCATCTTCTCCTAAAATTGGATTCATTGTTTCTAATATATCTGAATAATCAAGTGTTAAACAATAGCCATCCGAGTAGCTATCTAATAGTTCAACTGGAAACTCATCACCGCTATAAGACATGGCGAAAAGGGATTGGCATTTTTCTTCCTCTGTGAACCTTTGATCATTAGTTAATTCGTTATAGATAGAGTTAACAGTGACCTCATTATCAACCATTACTAATCCTTGGCCTTCATCTGAATCTAAAATCATATATTTTTCTTCATCCGACCAGGCCTTCCATTTTGGCAGATCATTTGATCTTCCCTTTCCTGGATCTCCTGTATAAGCAAACTGGGCCCAATAAGATAGCATCTGGTCAGATAATTTTTTAGCTCCATCATACGAATCTCTGATAACAACATTTTTAATAATAAAATTATCAAACGCTGCTGGGAAAAGGAATAAAATTTCTAAGGCATGTGCTGCTCCAGCCAAAACACCATAATCCACTCCTTGGATAACAGGTAAATCATCCCAATCGAACCTGTAAACGAAAGTTTTCTTATATCCTGATGCTACTAATTGCCTTGCTGGAGTGTCTGCAGCTCGTTCTTTCCAAGAATCTGAAGAATATTGAGTTACGGCGTTATAGAAGTCAGGCCTCATTATCTCTAAAGGAAGTTCATCAACACCTATCCATGAAAATATACCCTCTCCTTCTCCCCATCTAACAAATCTTCGATTCATCATGTTAAATAGCTTAGTTTCATACCTGTTGGTCCCCAGAATGATTGGGACGCGAGGCATTTGATCGTTAACAAAAGGTTCAGATATCCCCTCTTTTCCCATGACATATCCGTCGTTAAAAACTCTTGTCATCCCACCTCTTTTGGGATTTGCTTCACCGTAAGCAGTTAATAATTCTCCAGGTGTAGCGTTTCTTAAAAATGTCTCTGTTTCTTTTAATGACATGCTGTTCTGTAGTGCCTTAGCTCCCTCTACCTCATCGGCTTTTCCTTGGTTAATCAGGAGTTGATTAATAACCTCTTTAGAACTTGTAATCCCTGACGTTCCATCTTCAGGGTAATAAGATTCTGCGTCTTCTGTCTTTGAATGAGAAATTACTCCACTCTGAACTATAGCCTTATGAAACAATCCTCTAGCTAAAGGCGAAGCATATAGCGCTGCAACATTATGTCCTCCAGCAGATTCCCCAAAGATGGTTACATTGTCAGTGTCCCCTCCAAATGCAGAAATATTTTCTCTTATCCAGCGAAGCGCCATAATATTATCCAAAGTTCCATAGCTTCCTGAAGCATCCTCCAAACTTGAACCTTCTTGTCTTAATGCAGGATGTCTAAACCAACCTAAATTAGACATTCTGTAATTCACAGTCACAACAATAACTTCATGCTCTCTAACTAAATGAACGGGATAATACATGTTTGCTGAACCGATAATATTGGCTCCCCCATGTATCCACATCATAACGGGCACTTTTTTATCAGTCAGTTGTTCTGGAGACCAAGCCGGAGACCAAATATTTAAATAGAGGCAATCTTCTGAACCAGTCCATTCACCTTCTTGGCCCCCCATAATCCCTTGGGGCTGAAAGCATTCGGGTCCAAATTCTTTAGCTTCTAATCTTGATTCAAAAGGCTCAGGTGGCAGTGGTGCCTTCCACCTTAATTCGTCAATGGGAGGTTGTGCAAAGGGGATTCCTCGCCAAGCGAAAGTATCGTCTTCTTTGTAACCAATCACTTCCCCTTCACTAATAGTTCTTACAGAGTTCTCATCCAATCCCTTACTGCAACCATAAGATATTAAAATTCCTAAAATTAATAAAAAATTCAATTTTTTCATTGTGCTCCTTTTTTTATAAGACCCAATTAAGGTCTCATTGTCCTTTCTTTTATACCAAGATTCTGAGGTAAATTCTTATAAGCTGTTTTTACCCAATCACAGAGCAAAGGTCTCGTGTCTCTCGGGTCAATAATTTCCTCTATACCAAACATCTCTGCAGTCCTATACGGTGATCTGACTTGATCTAATGAATCTTCTATTTCTTTTTGCCTAGCGGCAGGATCAGGACTTGCTTCAATATCTCTTTTATAAGCTGCCATTACACCGCCTTCGATTGGCAATGAACCCCAGTCGCCTGAAGGCCATGCATAACGTAGATTCAATTGATCTGAATTCCCATGCCCGCCTCCGGCTACCCCGAAAACTCGCCTAATAATTATAGAAACCCAGGGAACAGAGGCTTGCCATACACTGTATAGTGCCCTGACTCCATGTCTTATCACCCCTGATTCTTCTGCTTGAAGACCAATTAAGAACCCTGGGTTATCTACAAAGTTAACTACTGGGATATTAAAAGTATCGCAAACATCCACAAATCTTGTCATTTTTTCTGATGCTTTAGCGGTTACGGCACCCCCATCGTAATTACAATCATTACCTAAAATACCAACTGGGTAGCCAGATAGCCTAGCAAATCCAGTCACCAAAGATTTTCCATAACCACCGCCTATTTCAAAAAAACTTTCCTTATCCAGAACTAGATCTATTATCTCCCTTACTTCATAAGGAGCTTTACGGTCTTTGGGTATTAAGGATATTAATTTTTCTTCTTTTCTGTCTTCAGGATCATCATTTTCTTTTCTAGGAGGAACTTCCCAAACACTTGAAGGCATAAACGAAAGAAAAGTCTGTATTTGCTTGAAAGCATCCTCTTCACTTACAGCTTCGTTATCTACCGCTCCTGCAGTTTTCGTATGGATATCACTGCCACCTAGCTCTTCTCTTTCCATTTTCAAACCAAAAGCTCGTTCCACTACAGGCGGCCCAGCAACAAACATTTGAGCACTGCCTTTAACCATAATGGAAAAATGTGAAGCAACCACACGAGCAGAACCTAGTCCTGCAACCGACCCCATACATGCCCCTACAACTGGAACCATACTTAATAATCTGACAATATTTTGCCAACTTGGTAACCCTGGAACATAAGTGGCTCCCATGGTCTCAAGAGTCTTTACACTGCCTCCTCCTCCACTGCCATCAACAAGATTTACCAAGGGGAGACGTAAGTGTTCAGCAAGTTTTAAACTGTATAAGGACTTGTTTCCAATTCTGGCATCAGCAGCCCCTCCCCTTACTGTGAAATCATCACCGGCGACCACAACTTCCCTTCCGTCTAGCTTGCCTCTTCCAAATACGAAGTTTGCAGGTACAAACTCCTTAATTTCGCCATTCTCATCATAGCTAACCTTCCCAGTAATCTCTCCAGTTTCATGAAAAGAGTCGTCGTCCAATAACTGATCAATTCGTTCCCTGACAGTTAATCGACCTCTGGCATAATGTTTGGCTACGCGCTCTATGCCTCCCATTTCCTTGGCAAGTTCAGCTCGTTTTTTTAATTCCTCTAGTTCTTTTTCCCAACTCATGACTAATCCTTTGAAGTCACTATATTCTCATACTTTTAAAAGCTTGCAAGCATTGCATTAGTTTCGTACATTAGATCATAACTTGAAGGAGAAAAAGTTATGCAAATTGCACCTATACCTACCCTTTCCAAAGAGATTAATGACATTAGATTAAGAACTGCAGATATTGTAGGAAATCGAATCATTCCTAATGAAGGTGTGATCTATTCTGGAGGAGACAAATCAGCAAAACTGAGAAAAGAAATAAGAGAAGAAGTTAAGAAACAAGGTCTTTGGGCACCCCATCTACCAGAAGAATATGGGGGAATGGGAAATGGTTTCCTCACACATGCTTATATGAATGAAATATTAGCTTGGTCGCCTCTTGGAAATAGATTATTTGGTGTAATTGCTCCAAATTCTGGGAACCAAAAGATCTTAGTTAAATATGGTACTGACGAACAAAAAGAAAAATGGTTAATTCCTTTGATCAATCAAGAAATGGAGTCAGGTTTTTCAATGACCGAGCCGGATGCACCTGGATCTGACCCTAGGTCTTTACAAACTACTGCAGTAAAAGACGGAGATGAATGGGTAATTAATGGCCATAAAATTATGACATCAAATGGCCAAAGAGCTGATTTCCTAGTGGTGATGTGCAGAACGGAAGATGATGATGACGATTCCGGCAATGCCAATATGAAAATGACTCAAATCATTGTACCTACTGACTCTCCAGGTCTAGAAAGAATAAGGTCAGTTCCAATATGGGGTCATACTGGTGGTGATCACATGGAGATAAAATATAAAGACGTTAGGGTACCTCTTGAAAATGCTTTAGGTGCTAGAGGGTCTGGACACCAAGCTGCTCAAGATAGACTTGGAGCAGGCAGAGTGTATCACTGCATGAATACCATCGGTCAGATGTGGAGGGCTTTTGACATTATGGTTAGATACTCAACTGAAAGGGAAGTTCATGGAGGTAAATTAGAGACGAAACAATTCATACAAGGGTTCATTGCGGACTCATATATCGATATCCAGGCAGCCAGACTGATGACCATTCATTGTGCTGAAGTTATGGATAAAGATGGTAATTCAAGAGTTGATATTTCTGCAATTAAAGTATTTGTACCTGAAGCAGGCAGTAGAGTTGTCGACAGAGCAATACAAATGCATGGTTGGAGAGGGGTTTCAAGCGACCTTCCTTTAGCTGGAATGTTCCAAGGGTTTAGAACCTTAAGGTTGGCTGATGGACCCGATGAAGTTCACCGAATACTCATTGCAAAAGAGATACTTAAGAAGTACCACGATGGTCTTTCTTGGGACTTTGGCGTTTAAGCCTAACCTGAATTAGAAACTAGCTTTACTGTTGAGGTGGCTGTCGCTACTAGTTTTTCTTTTTGATAAAGCTCACTGGCAAGATAAACAATACTTTTTCCTAGCTTTAAGACTCTCGCTTTACAGAGAAGTTTTCCAGGATGTGATGGCCCTAGAAAACTCACATTTATATCTAATGTCATTGGATTAAATTGCCCGTCTAATAGTGCTATCAATAGATGCGCCATTGGAGCATCCAACATCCCTGTAACAAAACCTCCTTGTACTACTTGGTTGGCTGAATGGCAGAATTCAGGTATAGCTTCAAATTCCATTTCTAGTTCAGGGGGTTCAGATTGAAATCTAAGAGCCTTACCTCCTAGAGTCTCGATACAGGGGGCTTTATGAGAAAGAAGCATTTCTAATTTATCTTTATCACTCATGTAAACTGTCCTTTTAAGTTTTAGGTAAATAAGTCTAAACTATTAGGAAATAAGGATAAATCAATGAATGCTGCAGATGCTCTTCTCAAAACACTTGTGGATAATGGTTTAGAGGTAGTTTTTGCTAACCCTGGTACTTCAGAGATGCATTTAGTTGCTGCAATTGATCACTACCCTCAAATTAGACCTGTACTTGGATTATTTGAAGGAGTAGTGACTGGAGCTGCTGATGGCTACGCCAGGATGTCAGGTAAAGCGGCTGCTAATCTTCTTCATTTAGGACCTGGTTTAGGAAACGGATTTGCTAATATCCATAATGCTAAAAAGGCAAGATCACCCATGATCAATATTGTTGGCGATCACGCTACTTATCATCTCAAATACGATGCACCATTGACATCAGACTTGGATGGCTTAGCAAAATCAAGTTCTGACTGGGTTGAAAGAGTTAATAGTCCTGATGAACTTGCTGAAGGAGGTTCTAGAGCCTGGCAAGCAGCTCATAACTTTCCTGGAAAGATTGCTACTTTAATTGTCCCTGCTGATTGCGCTTGGAATGAAACAGATAAAACTGGAGAAATACTGAACAGCAAAGGACCCGAAGATTTCGATGATGCTATTTTAAAAGAAGCTTACAAAGCTTTGACTGATAAAAGCAAAAGCATGCTGTTCCTAGGAGGAGAATTTCTGGATGAAGAGTCCTTGAACATGGCTGCAAAAATAGCTACTAAAACAGGAGCAAGGCTTGCAACGGAAACTTTTAGAAAAAGACAAAGAAGAGGTCAAGGCATACCTGTAGTAGAACCGCTTCCTTATTTTGCTGAGATGGCTGAAGAATTTCTTGCAGGAACTGAAAGTATTGTATTTATAGGCTCAAAGCCTCCAGTTTCATTCTTTGCCTACCCAGATAAAAGAAGTTACCTCTCACCAGAAAATTCTAAACTTGTCCAATTAGCTACTTTTGAACAAGACGGGAAGAAAGCTTTACAGGCCTTATGTGAAATGCTCGAGGCCCGTGAAATTTCTAAAGAACTCTTACCTTCTACAACTGTCGAAGCTCCTTTAACTGGAGAGCTGGATCCCTCTCATGTAGGTTCATTGATTGGCGAATTACTACCTGAAGAAGCCATAGTTTCTGACGAAGCTGCAACCTCGGGTTTTGCAGTGTATCCAAACACTTGGAATTCAAAACCGCATGACTGGTTATCTTTAACTGGCGGATCAATTGGCCAAGGACTTCCGCTAGCAACGGGTGCAGCTATCGCCTGTCCTGACAGGCCCGTTGTTTGCCTGCACGGTGATGGTGGAGCTATGTACACTGTCCAATCTATTTGGACCCAAGCGAGAGAAAACTTAAACGTTACAAATATAATTTTTTCTAACAGGTCCTACGCTATTTTAAAAATTGAACTAGAGAGAGTTGGTGCTTTGCAAACTGGAGACAGAGCTCAATCTTTATTTTCTCTTGAGAACCCTGAAATCAATTGGGTCTCTTTAGGAAAATCCTTAGGTGCTGAATCTTTTACTACTCTAACTATAGAAGACTTTAGAAAAGTATTTTCTTCTGTCATAAAAGAGCCAGGCCCATCTTTAATAGAAGTTAGGTTTTAAATAAAATTGGTGGTAGATGGACTTTCTACTGCGCCCAACCAAAATTTTATAAGCCCATCTACCAAAGTGGGCAGGATACAGTGAAAATCAGCTCTTGCAGCTAAACTTGGGTGAAAACTGCATCCTGCTTAATAATCAGAGGGTCTTACTTGGAGGTATTTCTAAGGGGAGAAATTGACGCCTCTAACTATTGATATAAATTATATATAAATATAGATTATTTGTATAGTACTTACAGTGGTCGGGGCGGCCGGATTTGAACCGGCGACCACTAGACCCCCAGTCTAGTGCGCTACCAGACTGCGCCACGCCCCGTTTAAATCTCAAACAACTTGTTTAATTTCTTTCAGAATCTTTTCAAGATCATCGATAAGATGGTCATTTGACGAAAGCTTGTTTGAAGAAGTTTTTGAGTTAAGCCTTTTCTTGGCTCCTGCTATAGTCAGCCCTTCTTCATAAAGCAAAGATCGTATTTGACGAACCATTAGTAAGTCATCTTTTTGGTAAACCCTTCTACTCCCCTTCCTGGTTTCAGGTTTTAAAGTATCAAATTCTTTTTCCCAGAATCTAAGGGTATGTGATTTCACCTCGCATAGCTCAGACACTTCTTTAATCGAGAAATATTTTTTATCTGGAATGGAAGGTAAGCTACTCACTTAAAATATTCGACATTTTTTTTCTTAACTTTTGACCAGCTTTAAAAGTAACAACTTTTCTAGCAGAAATTATTGCAGGCTCTCCTGTCTTTGGGTTTCGACCAGGCCTTTCTCTTTTATTTAGAATCTTAAAATTTCCAAACCCAGAAAGCTTCACTTCTTCATTATTTATTAAAGACTTTTTGATTTCATCGAAAAAAGCTTCAACTAACTCTTTAGATTCAACCTTATTGAGTCCTAACTTCTCATTGAGATGGTTTACCAGATCTAACTTTGTAATAGTCTTACTCATTAAGCTCTCAATTTAGCATTAAACTTTTTAGAAAGGAATGAAACTATTCTTCCTATAATTTTGTCTACTTCATCATCTGTAAGGGTTCTATTTACAGCCTGCCAGTTCAGAGAATAGGTTAAGCTTTTTTGCCCTTTAGCTATCCCTTTCCCCATGTATATATCAAATAGATTGATCTCTTTTAAGTTACTTCCAGCTTTGGAGAGTATTGCGTCTGTAATTGAAGAGCTTGTTATTTCCTCATCCACTACAAATGACAGATCTCTCTGGGCTAGGGGGAAGCGTGAAAATTTCTTAAATTTTATATTTTTCTTTTCTGAAATGTCATCAACGGAAAATTCAAAAAAGTTCACTTCACCTTTTATATCTAATTTATCTAATAATTTAGGATTTACCGTTCCTAGGTAACCCACTTTTTTTTGTCCCTTATATAGGGCTGCAGTTTTACCAGGATGTAAAAAAGGGACTTGCTCCTTCTTAAAACTAAATTTAGACAGTTCTGGTAAAACAGTTTCCAGATTTCCTTTCAAATCAAAGAAATCTAATTCTTTGTTTGAACCCGACCAATTATCTTTTCCTTCAATGCCTGTAATTAAGCCGCCAACTACTTCCCTTTCATTAATTTTATTACTATCCCTTTTGTTAAAGACTGAGCCTATTTCAAAAATCTTTAAGCTTTCACTCCCTTGATTGATGTTATAGCTTAGCGTGTCTAGCAAGCCTGGTAATAGACTAGCCCTCATTACATTCATATTCTGAGAAATAGGGTTCTCAACAAAAATTAACTGTTTCTTTTTCTCTCCAACTAATTCAGCTAGCGATTGATCTATAAATGAATAGGTTATCACTTCGTTATATCCCATAGATTGAAAAGTTTTCCTAATAGAAGTGTGCAAAGTATCCTCTGAAGTTCTAATTTTTCTGCTCAAGGCGCTTTGTGGAATGTTGTTATAACCTTCTAATCTGGCAATCTCTTCAATTAGATCTGCTTCGATCTTTAAATCAAATCTCCAAGAAGGTACTTTTACTTTTAGATTATTACTATTGGATACTGAGTTTCTTAACCCAAGACTCGTAAGTCCCTTCTTAACAGTGGATTTAGTTAAATTCATACCAAGAATCTTATTAAGATTATTGATGTTAAGAACGATGTCTCTATTTTTAGGTATAGACGATTTTCTAATAAATTCCTGTATAGGAGAAAAATCACTGCCCAAGGTTTCATTTATTAATGTACTGGCTCTTTGTATAGCCAAAACTTGTAATTCAAAGTCAACACCACGCTCAAATCTAGTTGAAGCGTCAGTTTGAATAGAAAATTTTCTTGCTCTTCCTCTAATAGCTGCCGGAGTAAAAAAAGCGCTTTCGAGGTAAATTGCCTGGGTCTTATTAGATATTCCAGTTTCAAGACCGCCCATAATCCCAGCTAATGCCACAGGTTTTTTCTGATCTGCTATTACAAGGCTCTTTTCATCTAGCGAAAGTTTAGTTTCATCTAAAAGAGTTATCTTTTCTTTTTCTTTAGCAAATCTAACTTGTAAATTACCTTCAAGCTTGTCAGCATCAAATGCATGAAGAGGCTGGCCTAACTCCAATAAAACGTAATTAGTAATATCCACAATTGGATCAATAACCTTTGTATCACTTAACTTTAATCTCTCTTTTATTAAAGGAGGAACTTTCTTTTTCAGATTTACTCCAGCAATATATCTACCAACGTAACGAGGAGCTTCATTACAAACGGATACACTTAGAGGGCTTTTAATAGAGTTTTTTATATTATCAATTTTAGGTAATGTAAGAGGCAGATTATTCGCAGCAGCTACTTCTCTTGCTATCCCTAAAATGCTAAAACAGTCCCCTCTATTTGGAGTTAGATCAAGTTTGATAATAGCGTCTTGGCCTGTTAATTTAGATTCATAAGGCTTGCAGTTGTCTACTTCTAATCCAAGCATAGTTAGTTGCTCACAGAGTTCCTCATCAGAAACCTTAAAGTCAACAAATTCTTTTAACCAGTTCCTACTGAATTGCATTTGTATCTACTTAAATTGTTTTAAAAATCTTAAATCGTTTTCAAAAAATGACCTTAAATCAGGTATATCATATTTAAGCATTGCCATTCTTTCAGGACCTAACCCAAAAGCAAAACCTGAATACCTTTTAGAATTAATACCCGACATATCTAAAACATTTGGATGTACCATTCCACAACCTAAAATTTCTAACCACCCCTTTTTCCACTTTATATCTACTTCGGCTGAAGGTTCAGTGAAAGGAAAATACGAAGGCCTAAATCTAAGATCCATTTCCTTTCCAAAAAAATTGTTAATAAAATCACTAAGCATTCCTTTTAAAACTGAAAACGAGGCATTTTCTTCAATAACGAGACCTTCAACCTGATGAAACATCGGCGTGTGGGTTAAATCAGAATCTTTTCTGTAGACTCTACCAGGACAAATTATTCTAATCGGCGGACCTTGTTTTTCCATGGTCCTTATTTGCACTGGTGAAGTATGTGTCCTTAAGAGAACACCATTATCTAAATAGAAGGTATCGTGCATATCTTTTGCAGGATGATCTTCTGGTATGTTTAAGGCTTCAAAATTATAGTATTCCGTTTCAGCTTCAGGGCCTGAATGTACATCAAAACCCATAGAAACAAAGAAATCTGATATTTCCATTATTGTTGAGGTTACAGGGTGAAGAGTTCCTGGCTCATCTTTAACTCCAGGCAAGGAGACGTCTAAAGAGTCTCTCTTTAGCTCTTCAGAGAATGATTTTTCTTTTAAGTAGTCCCGCCTAGATCGAAAAATTATTTCAAGACTACTCTTTAATTCATTTAGCGCTTTACCTGACTTTTTTCTTTGATTTTGTGGAAGTCCACCTAAGTTCTTAAGGAGTAAATTAATTTCTCCATTTCGTCCTAAGAGATTAATATAGTTTTCTTCTAAGGCTCTTAAATCCTTTGCACTTTTAAGTTTGGATTTAGATTTCTTTGATAAAGAAGATATATTCAAGCCTTGACCTCCTGAGATAGGCTTTATTATAGAGAATATATGTCTATGTAGGAGACTATGAGTCTAAAAAATTATTATGCGGCTAAATTAGATTTAGCTTGTTCAGCAAGAACAGAAAAACCTTCTTTGTCATTAACTGCTAAATCAGCTAGTGTTTTTCTATCAAGTTCTATATTAGCCTTCTTGAGACCTGCTATAAGTTTGCTATAAGAAATACCATTTTCCCTAGCAGCAGCATTTATTCTTACTATCCATAAAGATCTAAAGACTCTCTTCTTTTGCCTCCGATCTCTATAGGCATACTGCCCTGCTCTCATTACAGCTTGTTTTGCTACTTTATAAGTTCTACTCCTAGCTCCCCTATAGCCTTTCGCTTGCTTAAGGACTTTCTTGTGACGTTTTTTTGCTTGTACGCCTCTTTTTACTCTTGCCATTTTTTTAAATAAATTAAATTTTTTCTTTTAACATTCTAGCGACTTTGTTTTGGTCCGCTTTTGATAATGGAACTGTACCTCTCAGCTGTCTCTTATTTTTGGTTGTTCTTTTGGTAAGGATATGACTTTTACCGGATCTCTTTCTTTTGAGTCCGCTTCCAGTTTTCTTAAATCTCTTACTTGCGCCACTGTGTATCTTTAATTTTGCCATTTCTCTTTATTTCTTATTTGGAGCCATCATCATTACTAATTGTCTTCCCTCTAAGGTAGGAAATTGTTCAACATTTGCTATGCTCTCTAGATCCTCTTCTACTCGTTTTAATAAATTCATACCTATATTCTGATGCGCCATTTCTCTTCCCCTAAATCGTAAAGTTACTTTCGCTTTGTTTCCTTCCTCCAAGAAATTCTTTATCTTGTTAACCTTGATTTGATAGTCATTTTCTTCCGTAACGGGCCTGAATTTAATTTCTTTAATTAGAATTCTCTTTTGTTTCTTTCGAGAAGCTGATTTTTGTTTTTTTGAATCAAAAATATGTTTCCCGTGATCCATCAATTTACATACTACCGGATCTCCTTCCTTGGCCATTTGTACTAAGTCTAAAGATGATTCCTTCGCTTTATCTAAAGCCTCTCCTAAAGAAAGAATCCCAATTTGCTCCCCTTTACTACCTATAAGGCGAACTTTATTAGCATTAATCTCATCATTTATTGGTAAACGTTTAGGTTTTTTACCAAAGTTTCTTCTTATAGCTATTACTTACTCCTATTTTATTTTTTACTCTTTATGTCCTTGGATAACATGCTTGAAAATTCTTTTACAGACATAGAACCCAGATCCTTAGCACCCCTTGCACGCACAGATATTGTATTCTCTTTCAATTCTCTATCCCCTACTACTAATAAATAAGGGACCTTTTGCATAGAGTGGTCGCGAATTTTATAAGTGATCTTCTCATTCCTCAAGTCACTTTTTACTCTAAATCCATTTTTCTTAAGAGAATCTCTTACTTCTTTGGCAAATTCTGAGTGTTTATCAGTAATATTCATTACTACAACTTGAATTGGGCTTAACCAAACTGGAAGTGATCCAGCATAGTGTTCTATCAAAATTCCTATAAATCTTTCAAATGACCCTAATATTGCACGATGCAACATAACAGGTCTGTGTTTAGCTCCATCTTCACCCACAAACTTTGTATCTAATCTTTCTGGGAGATTAAAGTCAGCTTGTAAAGTACCACATTGCCATTCTCTTTGAAGCGCATCAGTAAGTACAAAATCTAATTTAGGGCCATAAAAAGCACCTTCTCCTCCAGATGTCTCGTAAGGTAAATCAAGATTTTTAATAGCATTTTCCAAAGCAGATTCTGATCTATCCCAAACACTATCTGAACCTACTCTGACTTCAGGCCTAGTTGAGAGTTTTATATCAAACTTTTCAAAGCCTAATTCTTTATATACATGAGACAAGACTTCTATAAAATTTTTTGTTTCTGATTCAATTTGCTCCTCAGTACAGAATATATGTCCATCATCTTGAGTCATAGCTCTTACGCGCAGTAAACCATGAAGAGTTCCTGAAGCGTCATACCTGTGACAAGCACCAAATTCAGCTAACCGTATAGGTAAATCTCTATAGGACTTTAAACCTTGGTTGTAGACTTGAACATGACA
>JAKUUL010000018.1 GCA_022447025.1 SAR86 cluster bacterium
TTTTTATCAGAATAATATTTCACATTTCTTCCTTCTCTACTCATTAGTTTGTTTATCACTAAAGTACGTAGAAGAATTGTCAGAAGAGGAAATCTTAAGACTCACAAACCTTGTATATCCGTTTCTTCAAAGTGATTTTTATTTACCTTGGACTAATGAACAAGTGGGTAAGGTGGTAGTTAACAACTTAAAAATATTAATTGAATTAGGCTTGGTTGTTAAAAAAGATAAAGGTCTTCTAACTAAACCAGAAAAAGACAGTAAAGAATACAGAGATTTCTTAGCTCTAAGCAATATCAGTGAACCAAGTATCAAGAGGTTCTATATTGTTATGAGTACCTTGTGGAGAGGGGAGACAGATATACTGGAGCTACAAGATAGGTGTGAAACAATTGCTGACAAGTTACAAGAAATTGAAGGCTGGCTGTATACAGAGTTCTCAGATGCCTCTAAATTTAAATCTTTTATAACTAAGCTCCTAGATGACAGGTATATCAAAGAAAACACAAATAGCAAGCTATCAGCATCGAGAATAACCAAGCGAGTTCAAAAAGAATTTCAACAGTTCTTTAATCAAGAATTTATGAATGAGGTTAATAGACTTAACTTATAGAATAAACATCATAACGAACCACCCTGCCCGTCAATGAGAAAGTGGGCTTTATGCCAGCAAGATTTTTTACTTTTTTATGTCTTTTAACTACTACCCTGTCTTTGGCTTTCTTCAAAGCCACTTCTAATAATTCTTTTTCGTTTGACTGAATGGTCAAATCCCTTAAAGCCTGAACTTCTCGTTTTGCTTTAGATTTACCCGTATTTTCAAACATGGGGTCTAAGTAAATAGCATCTGGTTTAATTTTTAAATTTAAAAGAAATTTTTTGGAGTCAGAACAAATAACTCGTGTATTGGATAAATAAGGTAAGTGTTCTATTGAGTTCTTCAGGCCATCTTCTAAAAGAGCGGAAACCCAAGGAACCCTTTCAATTAAGATAACTCTCTCAACTAAAGAGCTAAGTATTAGGGCATCTCTACCAAGGCCAGCAGTAGCATCGATAATTACACCTTTTTGGGGTAATCCTCGCATGGTTCTTACCAAATTATTTCTCTTATTTTCTTTACTCCACTTGCAGAAGTTACAGTAAATCGGTTTAGAAGTTCCAGCCAGTCCCTTCTTTAGATAGATCAAATCCTCAGATACAACTAATAAAAAATCATCTTCATGGTCTTCATGGCTTTTCTTTAAATCTTCTAAGCTTCCTGCAAAGGGGAGCTTAATTTTTTTTGATAGCTTTATAGCTTTTTGATTTAGGTCTTCATTATTGGAAGCCACTAGAAGTTTAAACTTTTTCATGTCCAAAACATTAAAAGCCCTATTCCTAATAACAATCTATAAATCACAAAGGGTGTAAAACCAATTCTTTCTATTAACCTTAAAAACATATCTATAGAAATATAGGCCACTAAGAAAGAAATAATTAAAGCAACGGAAAGCTCAATACCGCTTTGTGTAAAATCGATAGAACTAACTCTAATAAGTTCAGCCAATGCTATGGCTCCAATGGTCGGAATGGCTAGAAGAAAACTGAATCTTGATGCTTCTCTTGCCCTTAATCCAAGCAATAATCCTGCAGTTATTGTAATACCGGATCTTGAAGTTCCAGGAATCAAAGCTAGGCATTGAAAAATGCCTATGATGAGTGCTTTTTTTATGTTGAGGGTATCTAAACCTCCTTCAGTTTCTTTAAACTGAGCGACATACAAAAGAATTCCAAAAACAATGGTAGCGTAAGCAATTACCTGACTATTCCTTAAATTTAAATCAACAAAATCTCTTAAAAGAAAACCTGTAAGAAGGATGGGAATTACTGCGATTACTAAATTAATTGTTAAGCTATTTTCCTGACTGAATAGATTGTGAGAGCCTAGATTAACAACCATTTTTTGCAGATCCGATCTGAAATAAACTAAAGCTGCCATGAGAGTCCCAAAATGAACTCCTACATCAAAAATAATGCCTTGGTCTTCTTCACCAAGGAATTCACTTAACAAGACTAGGTGCGCTGAGCTGGAAACTGGAAGAAATTCAGTCAATCCTTGGATAAAAGAAAGTAAAATTAATTGGAGAATATCCATTTAATTCTTAGCCCAATGCTCCTCCCCAGTAAGATAAACAGGCGCTAGATCTTTAGGGTCAAGAGTATTACCGACTCTTAATCTAATTTCCGCTTCTCTCAGTAGATCCTCTGCATTGGGGTATCTTTCATAGACTTTTGCATCTAATTTCCTTAAATATTTATCGACAAGTTGACATCCATCACCCACAAAAAAAGAGCCTTGGGTGGGTCGAATTAAATTAATTTGATCTAAGTTCAATGCTTTTTCGGCTGAAGAAATAATCTTGTCTTCGCCGAATTTAAATTCACCAACATAAATTTGCTCCATATGAGCATTAATTAAAACTATTACCTCTGAGCATTGAAACTCCCTGTTCATGCCTTGAGCTAAAATCTGCATGCTGGAAACAGAAATAACCGGTATACCAATGCTGTAAGCTAACCCTTGGGTAATTGAGCAAGATAGTCTAGTACCAGTAAAAGAACCCGGTCCGCAACCAGTAGCTACAACATCAAGATCTTGGTAAGTTAGATTTATGTCATTCATTAATTCTTGCATTAAAGGCAACAATTTTTCTGTATGTTGTTGGGGTATCACTTCATGACAGACTTCAAGTCTGTCTCCATTAGATACAGCTAAAGAACATGCTTCACTTGAGGTCTCTATAGCCAGGATATTGGGCATTAACCGTTCTTGATTTTTTCCAGTATTAGATTAGAAACTTCAGTTGGAGAACCCACTCCAGATATTTTTAGATAGTTTAAATCCCCTTTTAGTGCTCTTTCAGAATAAAAATCGATTAAAGGTAAGGTCTGAGTGCGATAAACTTCGAGCCGGTCTTTTACTGTCTCTGGCTTGTCATCTTCCCTTTGCATAAGCGCCTCACCAGTTAAATCATCTACATCAGCTGTTTTAGGTGGATTGAAATCAATATGATAATTCCTACCTGAACTTAAATGCACTCTCCTACCAGACATCCTATTAATAATGACATCATCTGAAACCTCAATTTCTATAACTAAATTTATTTCTACAGAATTTATGTCTAAGGCTTTTGCTTGTGGGATAGTTCTTGGATAGCCATCAAATAAAAACCCAGACTCACAGTCCTTTTGGGCTATGCGGTCTACAACTACTCCTACGATAACCTCATCGGAGACCAAAATACCTTCATCCATTAGACTTTTTGCCTTTTTACCTAATTCCGTTCCTGCGTTAATGGCCTCCCTTAAGATGTTGCCCGTAGAAATATGGGGGATATTAAATTCTTGGCAAAGAACTTCAGCTTGCGTTCCTTTTCCTGCTCCCGGAGGCCCTAAAAGAATAATCTTCACTCACCTTCTCCTATAACCAAGGCTAACGAATGGTCTTTAGTGTCTGAAATACTTAAAGTAAAATTTTTAAAGCCACATTCTTCAGCTTTCTTTTTTGCTTTTCCCAGAAGCTGTAAATAAGGGTTGCCACCCCTCTCTCTCAAAACCTCTATGTTCTTTAATGTGATCCCTTCAGAAAAACCTGTACCAAGAGCTTTGGCAACTGCTTCTTTACAAGCAAAGTTATTACTCAGAAACGAAACTTTTTTTTCAGAAGTTTTTTTGGTTTGATATTCTTGGTGCTCTTTTTCTGTAAGAACCTTTTTAACGAATTTATTGCCGAATTTTGAAATAGATTTCTCTATTCTCCTCTTTTCTAATAAATCTGTTCCAATTCCTTTAATCATTCTTAACTTCCTTGAAGGGAGAGGTATTCTCTTATTTTCAGAGGTTTATTGCCTAGGTGAAAGTCTATAGCTTCTCTCATAATTTGTTTAGATGCTGATAGAGTTTGAGGACTACTCAAGTCTCCTTTAGAAAAATTGATGATATCCTTTCCAGTGTAATGATTTTTTTTATTTGATTCATCATTTACTGGTTGAAAGCCAATTATAGGATCAAAGCCGTAAACTCCTTCTTCCTTTATTTCGTTATTGGAGTTGGCTTCAAATTTTAAATCAAGTCCATAACCAATTTCTTTTAAGAGGTTAAGCTCAAAGGCTCTGAGGTGGATTTCCAAATCTTTCCCGCTTAGATTACTTAGACAATCGCACACTGTTAAATAATTATCAAAAATTTCAGGATGCGAATCTTCTTTCTCTAAAAGTTTTACTAACAGTTCATTTAAATAGACTAAAGAATTAAAGCGGTTTGAAGAAAGATCAAAATATTTATTAAGTTCACAATGAGTTAAGGTTTTAAGATCACTCCTGCCGCGGCAAGATATTAAGAATAGACTTGAGGGGGTTTTTATCACTCCTAGTTTACTTTTAGGTCTTTTTGCTCCCTTAGCTATAATGGAGACCCTTCCATAATTTCTTGTAAAAATATCTACTATTAGACTGGTTTCTTTATAAGCTCTTGTATGTAAAACGATAGCCGGTTCGAGTGTTAGAGTTTTAAACAATCTTATACCCCATAGAATTCATTGCACCTTGGTCATTTGTCCAATCTTTCTTAACTTTAACCCAGAGTCTAAGCATTACTTTATTATCTAACATTTTTTCCAGATCTTTTCTTGCGGCAGTGCCTATTGATTTTAAACGCTTACCTTTTTCTCCAATAACTATGCCTTTCTGGCTTTTTTTCTCAACATAGATTGTCCCGTCTATGGTTGTTAGTGTCTCTTCTTCTTTAAAACTATCTATTATTACTGTAAGTCTATATGGGACTTCATCTCCAACCCTAGTAATGCATTTCTCTCTAATTATTTCACTAGTTAAGAACCTTTCTGAAGTATCTGCTATTTGGTCTTTGGGGTAAAGATGATTGCCAATTGGCAATCTTGCAGAAATCTCTTTTTCTAAAATATCTATATTTTTTCCTTTGAGAGCTGATATAGGAATGACCTCAGAAAAAGGAAATAATTTTGAAATTTCATCTACAAATGGTATTAGTTTTTCTTTTTTAGCTATCTTATCTATTTTGTTAATAACCAGTATTACTTCATTATTTCGGTTAGGGACTTGCTTTAATAAGTGCCTGTCTGGCTCAGAAAAATTAAGAGCATCTACTACAAAAAGAACTATATCCACGCCTTCAATTGAAGACAAAGCAACCTTATTCATAAATTTATTTAGTGCTCTTTGATGCCCTTGATGAAAACCAGGTGTATCAACATAAATTATTTGGTTTCTTTCTTTGGTTTTTATACCTAAAAGCCTTTGTCTAGTTGTTTGGGGCTTTCTCGAAGTGATTGAAACTTTCTGCTCTATTAACTGATTTAATAGAGTTGATTTACCAACATTAGTTTTTCCTATTAAGGAAACCATGCCTGTTCTTTCTTTCTTATTTTTCATTATGAAAATGCTCTTCTAGTAATAACTTTGCAGCCTCCTGTTCAGCAATTTTTCTGCTCTTACCCTTACCAATAGCTGATATATTCAATTCAGGTGAAGTACAGTTAATCTCAAACCTATCTTCATTATATTTTGGCCCATGATCTACTACTTTGTATTTTGGTAAAGCTAGGCCTTTTTTTTGTAGAATCTCCTGCAATTGAGATTTTGAATCTTTCCAGTCATCTAACGGCTTAAGCTTGGAGAACTCCTCAAAGAAGAGTGTATCAAGAAATTGATTTGTATCTTCTAACCCAGTGTCTAAAAAGATAGCTCCTACAACTGCCTCCAACGCGTTGCCTACAATTGAATTATTTTCTGTAGATTCTCCCTTTCCTAATTTAACGGCTTGGGATAATCCAATAGCTAGTCCTAAGTCATTTAAAAATTCTCTACTTACAAGACTAGCCCTTAATCGTGTTAACTTTCCTTCCTGTAAGTCAGCATAATTTTCATAAAGTTTTTGAGTCACATAAAAGTTAATAATTGCATCTCCTAGAAATTCTAGTCGTTCATTATTTTTTTTAGAGGCGCTCTTATGAGTTAAAGCCAAATCAAAAAGTTTCTTGTCAGAAAAATTAGATTTTAGCTTTTTAAGATTTGAAGACACAGGTAAGTTATTTGATACGTCTGTTTCGTTGAAAGTGAGGTAATTCTGAAAAAGAACCCCAGTGCAACCAAATAAATTCACCTCGACCAATAAGGTGCTCTTTTGAAAAATAACCCCAAGCTCTAGAGTCCAGACTATTATCTCTATTGTCACCAATAGCTAAATATTTATTAGGCGGTATTTCCCAAATAAAGTTCTCATATTCTTTTGTCCCGAGAATCCGCACAATATGATCAATGCCATCAATTGTTTCCATGTAAAGATTTTCCACCTCATCTCGATTTAAAAGTTCTTGTTTAATCTTTATGTCATTTATAAAAATTTCATAGCCTCTTATTTCAACTTTATCGCCTGGTAAACCTATCACTCTTTTAACATATTTTATGCCGAGGGTGGTGCATCTAGTTTTTTGTAATGACATAAATCTATTTAAGAAAATTTGACTGTCTCTAACTGACATAGAAGATAGCTCAGGCCTAGCATCTTCTGGTGTTGCCTCACATAAAGTATGCGGGGGAAGAAAAACTGCAACCTCCCCTCTTTTTGGCCCTTTTTCTTTTGAAATTAACTTATTTATAGCTGGCAGTCTTATGCCATAAGCAAATTTATTAACAAGGACAAAATCCCCTACCTGCAAACCGGGTTCCATTGAGCTAGAAGGAATCTGATAAGGCTCATAAGCAAAAGATCTAATACTTAAAATTATAAGTAAAATAAAAAAATAAGATCGACTTTCAGAAGTTAAAGTTTTTAATTTAATTATTGAGCCCATAATCCAAGACAAGCCAGCAAAAAAGACTGCTCCAGTTAGAACTAATCCAAAATCTAGATTTAATTGAAACACCCTCCACAGTAATAACAAGACAATGATAAACATTGCCCCACTTGCCATCTTAGGGCCTATCTTATTGTCCTTAATGGTGGAAAAGATCCAAGAAAAATAACTAATAAGTCCTAAAATCAACAATAGGACGAGAGTTGTATCCATGCCTAAAAGAGAAGAAAATTCCATATTAGTCATTAACCTTTAATACAGATAGAAAAGCCTCTTGTGGTACTTCAACCTTACCAATCTTTTTCATTCTTTTTTTACCAGCCTTTTGTTTATCCAGAAGCTTCATTTTCCTAGTAACATCACCGCCATAAAGCTTAGCTGTTACATTTTTTCTGTATGCCTTTACTGTCTGTCTTGCGATTATCTTTCCTCCAATTGCAGCTTGTATCGCAACGTCAAATTGTTGCCTTGGTATAACTTCTTTAAGGGACTCTGTCAGTTGTCTGGCCTTGGCTTGTGCCACTACTCTATGAACAATTGTTGCCAATGCGTCTACCCTGTCTCCATTCAAAAGTATGTCTAGTTTAATGACATCCCCTTTCTCATACCTATCCAAAGAATAGTCTAAAGAGGCGTAACCTTTACTTACAGATTTAAGTCGATCAAAGAAATCTATAACTATTTCGCTTAAGGGAATGTCATAAATCAGTTCAGCTTGATCAGCAACATATCGTAAAGAACACTGTCTGCCTCTTCTCTGATTACATAGTGACATTACTGACCCAATAAATTTTTCTGGAACTAGAATATTGGCTTTTGCTATCGGCTCCATTATTTCATCTATTTTATTTGGTTCAGGTAAAGAACTCGGGCTTTCTATTCTTATTTCATTACCTTCTTTATCTAGTATCTTGTAAGCAACCGTTGGCGCCGTAGTTATCAAATTAATTCCATACTCTCTGTTTAATCTTTCAGAAACTATTTCCATATGTAGAGTGCCTAAAAAACCGCAACGAAATCCTGCACCTAAAGCATCTGAGTGCTCTGGTTCATAATGCAGAGAAGCATCATTGATGCATAATTTTTCAAGCGCCTCTCTAAAAGATTCAAAATCATCAGCACTTTGAGGAAAAAGAGCTGCATATACCTGAGGATTAACTTCCTTAAAACCAGGTAATTGAGGGGTATTAGAGTTATTTCTTATGATGGTATCTCCAACAGGAGCCCCTCTTATTTCTTTTATAGAAGCACAGACGAAACCAACTTGACCAGAAGTGAGTTCATTTAACTCTTTCCTTTTAGGTGTAAAAACTCCAAGCTTATCAATAGAGTGTTTTTCTTTCTTAGAATGTACTTCAATTAATTCTCCCTTTTTTAAAGCCCCATTAACAACTTTAACTAAGGACACTACCCCCAAGTAATTATCAAACCATGAATCTATTATGGAAGCCTGCAAAGGAGAATTAGTATTTATTGAAGCTGCGGGAACCTCTTTGATTACTTTTTCTATAACTTCTCTTATGCCTGTTCCTTCTTTAGCACTTATACATGGAGCCAAAGAGGCATCTATACCTATAATTTCTTCAATCTCTTTTCTTACTCTTTCAGGCTCCGCTTGATCAAGATCTATCTTATTTAATACGGGTATTATGGTAAGCCCCTCATCAACAGCGCTAAAGCAAGTAGATAAAGTTTGAGCTTCAACTCCTTGAGAAGCATCCACCAATAAAATAGCCCCGTCACACGCTGACAAAGATCTTGAGACTTCATAAGAGAAATCTACATGCCCTGGAGTATCTATTAGATTTAATTGGTAAGTTTCTCCGTCATCTGCTAAATAATTCAGATTAACAGTCTGGGCTTTAATTGTTATACCTCTCTCCTTTTCTAGATCAAGAGTATCTAAAACCTGATCTGACATCTCACGGTCAGTCAAACCACCACAAAGCTCTATAATTCTGTCCGCCAAAGTAGACTTACCATGATCAATGTGAGCAATAATAGAAAAATTTCTTATATCCATAAGCCTTAAGCACGTATTCTGCTTAAATATGAGTAAAGGGTAACTATTTTGTGAGCTTTAAGCTACGAAATGTTTGCACGCCATCACGCACAATTCCAATCATAGCAACATCAGAATTTTCTTTAGCCTTTTCAATCGCACTGGAAAGATCTCTAGTGTTTCTTATTCTTTCATTAAGTAAATAAGTAATAATATCTCCCTTACGAATGCCTTGTTGAGCCGCCAAGCCTTCTGGACTTACTTCTGTAATAAGAACTCCGTGATCAATCTTTATTTCTCTTCTTTCTTCAAATGTAAGCTCCCTTACAACAATTCCTAAGTCATTAGATTTATTTCCTTGAGAAGCACTTGCTACACTAAAGTTTTCAGGTAGCTGACCAACTTCTATCTTTATTTTCTTTGTCTTACCTTCCCTTATAATCTTAGCTTCTATCTTTGAGCCAGGTTTCACACTTCCCACTGTTTGAGGTAGATCTCCTGAATACACTATTTCAACACCATCAAATTCGACAATGACATCGCGAACTTGAAGACCAGCTTTCTCTGCAGGACTGTCAGGCATCACTTGGCTGACAAGAGCCCCTTTGGGGACAGACATGCCTAAACTTTTAGCAAAATCGCTGGTGACTTCTTGGATGCTTACTCCCAACCAGCCCCTTGCAACAGAACCACCTTCTTTAAGCTGGTTAACAATGTCCATAGCGTAATCTATGGGGATAGCGAAAGAAACACCCATATAGCCACCTGATCTTGTATATATCTGTGAATTTATACCAACGACCTTTCCTTCAAGATTAAATAAAGGGCCCCCAGAATTTCCTGGATTAATAGCCACATCGGTCTGGATAAAAGGAACATAAGTAGAATCGGACCCATTAGGTATACTTCTTCCTTTGGCACTAACAATTCCTGCAGTAACAGAAAAATTGAGCTGAAAAGGCGAACCTATTGCAACAACCCATTCTCCTACTTTTAATTGATTGGAGTTACCTATTTTAACTACAGGTAAATTATCTGCTTCAATCTTCAACAAAGCTAAATCAGATCTCTCGTCTGAGCCTATTAATTCAGCTTTATATTCCCTTCGATCACTTAAACTCACAATAATTTCATCAGCTTCATCAACTACATGGTTATTAGTAAGCAAGTATCCGTCTCTGGAAATAATAAAACCTGAACCTCCAGATCTTACTTCCCTCTCTCGTTGACCTTGACTGGGTGGCTCTCCAAAGAATCTTTTAAAGAAATCGTCGTAAAAAGGATCATTAAACCCTCTCGAACCATAATTCCTTCCCTTCACTGTCTTACTGCTACTTATATTTACAACAGCAGGAGAAGAGGCTTCAGCAAGTTCTGAAAAACTTGGTAATTGCTGATTCGCGCCTTGAATACTTAAAGAGATAAAAAGCGTAATTAAAGGAAAAAGAGCTAATAATTTACCCATAAAATTTTTTTGTTTTGGTTACTTTAGTTTATTAATAGTGAAATTTGCATTTCTTAGAATTTGAGACTTCTGTTCTGAGGTGATATTACCACTAACAGAAATGATAAAAACGCCACTATTAGTTTTTAAATAAGCAAGCTTGGGGGCTTGCGTGTTTCTTAATTCCGGCATACCTATAGATGCAGGAGATAAACTAACTCTAAAAGTTTTCCCATTTGAAGGAAGCCTATAATTTGCATAAACCTGCCCTTTCTTTCCTGAGTTTAGATCTTCCAGAGTCACATTCATCCCTGTCAAAGCCTTGTCTAATACTTCCATTGCTTGAGGACTAGCTATGGCTTGCTCGATTTTCTTAGAAGCTTGGGAAGCGAATAGTTCTTCAGTCGACAAAGGGTTTTCAGCAGAATTAAAAACTCCAATAGACAATACAAGAACAAGGCCCGCAGATGCGGCAGCAACCATAGACAAGTTAAACCCACTTGTAGTCTTAGAGTTACCAGGTTCGTAAGTATGTTCGCCTAACTCAGCAGCAACTCGTTTAGAGATATCTCTGTCTAAATAACCTAATGACCTTTCTTTAAGTCCTGACTTGGTAATTTGGAGTTTGTTCCAATAATCTCTTAATTCTGGTTTGGCTTCTATTTCTTCTAAGACTCTCCTCGCTTCAAACTCAGAAAGCTCTCCATCCACCAATGCAGATATCCTTTCTTTTATACCTTCATTCATATTCTTTTTGATCCTTTAATTAATTCCACATTACTGTTCAACAAAGGGGAGATCTTTTCTTGAATTATTTCTCTACCCCGAAAGATTCTTGACCTTACTGTTCCAATGGGACAATCGAGTACTTCAGAAATTTCCTCGTAACTCAGCCCGTCAAATTCCCTTAAAGAAACAGCTGTTCTAATGTCTTCAGGAAGATTGCTCAACGATTCAAAAATCAGCTCTCTTAAATAATTAGCCTCTAATATCTCTTCTGGAGAACTTCCTCCTGGTATATCAAAAATATCCATCTCTTCTGAGGATAAAACTTCTGTTTCTAGGAGCTCTTTTTTTCTTTTCTTAGAAATTAAGTAATTTTTTGCTGTATTGGAAGTTATTCTATAAAGCCAAGTATAAAAAGCACTTTCCTCCCTGAAGGAATCTAATGATTTGTAAGCCTTAATGAAGGATTCTTGTGCCACATCCTCCGCTATTTGCAGGTCTTTTACGAATTTCATTGCAATGCCTATAGTCCTAGATTGGTATTTGAGAACTAAAAGATCAAAGGCTTTGTAATCGCCTCTTTTAGCTCTTCTAACAAGTATTAGGTCAATATCCTTGTTACTCTTTTTCTTATCAGCTTTCATAGCATTTATCAGGTAGACTTTAAAATAACCAAAAAGTTCTGGAATTTTATAATTTTTTAGCCTTTAGAGGCCAATATTAGACCACCTTTTGAACCAAGATTAGTGTCCTTTATTAGAGAAACAGGCATTATCTTCAATAGATCTTGCATCGTTGCACTAGACTCAAAATGAGTCCTAAAAGTATCTAAATCTTCAGGTTTTAATAGGGTATTGGCAATAGAACCAGATAAAAATACTCCAGATGTTGCACCCCAAATTAAGGCTATGTATTTACAATAAATTGCTAACAAATAAAGTACAAATTTTCTTGTTTTTATACAAACTGGGTTGTCTTTATTAGCTAATATTTCTTCATTGCTGTATTGAATATCCGAAGAACCATCTAAACTTTGAAAAATAAAATTTATCCCTTTTCCAGAGAGAAGGTCTTCAAAAGTAGGTGGCCTTCCCTTGTCCTCGCAAAATTTCTTTATTAAGTCCTCAAGTTCTAGAGAGTCAGATGGTATATTTAAATGCCCGCCTTCAGTAAAAATTACTTTTGTATCAACTATACCTGCGAGCCCTAGCCCAGTTCCGGGAGAGATTAATACTTTAGAACCCATTTTTTCTTCTTTAACTTGACCTATTCTTGTAATTTCTTCATTGGTCAGACCATCTATGGCATAAGCTTGAAGCTCAAGATCATTTAAAACCATGAGCCCTTTTGGAAACATTTTATTTTTTAACGCGTTCTGATTAAATTTGATGTCATTATTTGTGAATCTTATTTCATCCTCTATTACAGGAGCGGCTACACCAATTATCCCTTTAGATACTACCTGATTAATTTCCTTGAAATACTCATCAAACAAATCTTCTACAGATGTAAAGTCTGATAAAAGGTATTGCTTTGATTCAGCTAGACTACTTCCGTTTTCAGTTACACCAAGGCGAGCATTGGTCCCTCCAAGCTCAGCAATCAAAGTAGAGTTATTTTTCTTCATGGTTTAAGTAATGCTTAATCTGAGTCACTATATTGTTAAAGTCCTCGGGTACAGGCATTTCATTTAGTAACCAGTCTATAAGATCAACATCATCTTTTTGTAATAAATCAAGAAAAGATAGCTTATCTTTATCACTTAGAGCTTCAAATCTTTCTTCAACGAAGGGCTTAAATATAATGTCTAGCTCCTGTAAACCTCGTCTGGAAAGGAAATAGGCCTTTTTATGTAAATTTGAGTTCACTGTAGGTTTATAATAGTTTAGGCCTGGTATGGATAAAAATAAAGCTATTGACCTTAATCACTTAAGCGTTTTAGAAGTTAATGGAGAAGGTTCATTTGATCTTCTCCAGGGACAAATTACATGTGATGTAAGCAAAGTTTCTGCCACAAACAGTGAGTTAGGTGCTCTTTGTAATGCAAAAGGGAGAATAATAAGCTCTTTCAATCTATGTTATTTACAAGATCGCTCTTATGCTCTTATTGGCCATACTGAAGCTTTATTAAAAACAGAAGAAGAACTAAAAAAATACAGTCCTTTCTATAAGGTTGAACTAAACGAGAACAAGTCTTTCTCCTTCTTTGGAGTAGATAAAGACACATTTGAGGATATATACAATGAGAAAGTGGTTCAAACTGAAAATACCATTGAAATAGGTGGTTGCAGGTTTATAAGCTACCTTGGTAAAAAGTTCTTATTAGCTTTTTGTAATGAAGATGGATTAACTGAATTTAAAAATCTATTCGAGCCGATTGAAGAAAGAGCTCAATGGAACCTTGATGAAATTCTTTGTCGAAATGTAGAGATATCCAAAGAAAATATAGGTAAATTCACTCCTCACGAACTTAATTACGATGTAAACAACAGAATTGATTTTGATAAGGGCTGTTATACAGGTCAAGAAGTTGTGGCAAGAATGCAATATCGCAGTAAAAATCTACCTCGTTTGAATGTAGCAGAAAGCTCAGATTTAAAAATCACCGAAGAGATGACTCTTACCAATGCAGAAGACAGAAAAATAGGAAATCTTGTAAAGGTTGTAAACCTAGAAAAGAAAAGCGTCTGCCTGATTAGTGCAAAAAAGAAAACTTATCTGGAAAGCTCTTTTAAGGTAAAAGAAACCAACTCAACCCTTACTATTAGTTAAAAAGCCCTCTCACCAGTCAATAGGACTGATTCCTTTAGACTCTAGAAATTCATTACACTTTGAAAAGTGTTTATTCCCAAAAAAATTGGGATGAGCGGAAAGCGGTGAGGGATGAACGGATTTCAAAACTAAATGTTTGTTCGAATCAATACTCTTTCCCTTTTGTGCAGCATAATTACCCCATAATAAAAAAACTACAGCCTCTTTTTCATTAACTTTTGATATAACTGAGTCTGTAAAAAGTTCCCACCCTTTCGATGAGTGAGAATTAGCAAGCCCTTTCTCAACAGAGAGTACACTGTTTAGCAAAAGTACTCCTTGTTTTGCCCAAGATTCGAGACAACCACTACTAGGTTTAGCTAAACCAATATCATTTTCTAACTCTTTAAATATATTCTGTAATGAAGGGGGAATACTTACACCTTCAGGTACTGAAAAACAAAGACCATGGGCTTGACTGGGACCATGATAAGGATCTTGACCAATAATAACTGCTTTAACTTGATCTAAAGGAGTCAGGTTTAGGGCCCTGAACATATCCTTTCCTTTAGGATAAATTTCTTTTCCTTTTTTCTTCTCGCTTTGTAAAAAAAATTTAAGATCTTTCATGTATTGTTTCTTAAATTCAGGTTCAAGTTCTTGCAACCAAGACTTATCTAGTTTTACGGTATTTTCTAACTCCATATTCATTGCTAATCCAGAAAGATCTTTCAATGGTAGGAGAAAACAACTTGAAAGCAAAATCTTATAAATTTTTATCCACAATTTCTGTGGATAACTCTTTGGATAACATTAAAGATCAAATACTAAGGCCTTGCATTTGAGCTTTATTACGAAATTGGTCGAAATTTGATCTATTCTTTTTTTTTCTAATAAAATCAATAACTTAACAAATTTGTACAAATTTTAAGCTTTTCTTAATTAATGGGTTTGCATTAAAAATTTATTGAAAATTAGCGTGTGTAAAACAAGAAACTCATTTATAAGTTGAGATAACCTTATTTTGGGAAGAAATTTCTCCCATAAAGACAAATAGTTAGGTAATTTTTTTGAATTATAGGTTGCTGAAAATTAGATATGCTCACTAAGAAATTAGTCTTACATTGATTACGTTATCAATAGCAGATAATTTGGATAAAGCTGCTTCCTCTACACCATTTTCAATGTCTATTAAGTTGTAGGCTAAGTCACCTCTGCTCACGTTGATCATATCAGCTATATTTAATCCCAGTTCTCCTAGCGATGTGGCTATTTGACCAATCATCGCTGGAACATTTCTATTCGTAATTGCAATTCTGTTTTTTGTAGACCTAGGGAGATTAACGTTAGGAAAGTTTACTGAGTTATTTATATTTCCATGTTGGAGAAAGTCAGAAAGTTGCTCGACAGCCATAATTGCACAGTTTTCTTGAGCCTGTGTAGTACTGGCACCAATGTGCGGTAATAAAATTACATCTCCATGATCATTAGCTCTTTTGATTAAATCAGGAGTTGGGAAGTCTGTAATAAAATTTATTAGAAGTCCTGTTTCTAAAGCTTCCAATATGGACTCATTGTTCACCACTTCATGCCGGGCAAAGTTTAACAATGAAGCTTTCTTAGCATTTTTTAAAAGCTCAAGATTAACAATGCCTTTAGTACTTTCGATGGCTGGTATGTGCAAAGTTATAAAATCGCCTCTAGAAAATATCTCTTCTATCGAATCAGCAGGTTCTACTTGGCTAGGCAACCTCCATGCAGCCTCCACTGATAAAGCTGGGTCATATCCAATTACCTTCATGTCTAAGGCAACACCCATTCCAGCAACTTTGGAACCTATGTCACCCAAACCCACTACCCCTAAAGTTGATCCAGATAATTCTCTTCCTTTAAATTTCTTTTTATTCTCTTCAAGAAATGGTTCGAGTTCCTCCATCTTCTCTATGTGCTTTAAACTATTTACAAAATCTATACTTGAAAAAACATTACGAGAAGAAAGCATTAAGGCAGCTAATACAAGTTCTTTTACTGCATTGGCATTCGCACCGGGAGTGTTAAAAACCACAATGCCTCTTTCAGAACATAAATCAATAGGGATATTATTAACTCCCACTCCAGCTCTCGAGATAGCTTTTAAAGATTGATTTAAATTACTTTTATTTAATTTAGTACTTCTTACCAAAACGCCATCCGGATCTTTAGACTTTTCATCCAAAACACAAGTGGTATTAGATAAAGCCTCTAGACCTGTTGCAGCAATTTTGCTTAAAGTCTTAATTTTATGCTCAGACATCTAGTGTTATCCCAAAAAAGTGCGCAGGATAACACCATTTGCTTGCATTCTCGATAACCGTTAGAATTCTGCCCCTTTTTTACAAGCTATGATGCATTTTTTAAACTTAAGCGACTTCTCTTCTTCTGAGGCGGAAAGCCTGTTAAAAGAAGCCCTGTCTCTTAAAAATAATAAAGATAATAACGACCTCTTAAAGGGGAAGTATTTGGCTCTAATATTTGAGAAAGCTTCAACAAGGACAAGGGTCTCTTTCGAGGTAGGTATGACTCAATTGGGTGGAAAAGCGGGTTTCCTTTCGATGAGTGACTTGCAGTTAGGTAGAGGAGAACCTATAGAAGATACAGCTAAAGTAATCAGCTCCATGGCAGACGCTGTTGTTTTAAGAACAATTTCTCATGAAACTTTAAATCTTTTTGCTGACCACTCTTCTGTTCCCGTTATAAATGGTTTGACTAATTTATCCCATCCTTGCCAACTATTAGCAGACTTACTAACTTTTTATGAATGCAAGGGAGAAATAAGAGACGCCAAGGTGACTTGGGTGGGAGATTACAACAACGTTTGTTTTAGCTACATAGAAGCGTCCAAGCTGTTTCAGTTTGATCTAGAGATTGCTTGTCCAAAAAGCTACTGGCCTTCAACGGAAGTAATGCAAGAAACTGGTGTAACTTTTACTGAAGATTTAAAAGCTGCTGTTCAAGAAAGTGACCTAATTACAACAGATGTTTGGGTCTCAATGGGGGATGAAGGAGATTCTGAAAATAGGATAAAAGAATTTAATCCATATCAAGTTTCTCCTGCAGCAATGGACCTCGCAAAGACAGATGCTATCTTTCTTCATTGCCTACCTGCAATCAGAGGACGAGAGGTTTCAGAGGACATGTTGGAAGACCCCAGGAGTAAAGTATGGGTTCAAGCTGAGAATAGACTACACGCTCAAAAAGCTTTACTTCTTAAACTTCTGGATCATTAATAAAGACCCTTAGTTCGCTCAACAGCAGAAAGCCAGATTTGGTACTTTTCTTGAAGAATCTTGGTTTCTTTTGCCTCGGAACAAAATGTCTTCTCACTTACCCAACTTGAATTTAGTGACTCTATGTTAGGACACAAGCCCGCTTTCATGCTGGCTAAATAGGAAGCTCCCAGCGCTGTTGTTTCGATAACTTTAGGTCTTAAAACATCAATATTCAAAATATTAGCTAACTGTTGAGAAAACCAATTGTTCGCTACCATTCCACCATCTACTCTTAATTCTGAAAAATTAGCTCCGTCATTTTCCATGGCACCAATTAAATCTTTAGTTTGAAACGCTATTGATTCTAAAGTGGCAGCAGTCAAGTCTGCAATGCTAGTGTCACGAGTTAAACCGAAAATTGAACCTCTACTATCTGGATCCCAATGTGGAGCTCCTAAGCCAGTAAATGCAGGAACAACTAAAACTTTAGATTTAACATTCCTGTGACTAATTATCTCTTCAGTGTCCCCAGCCGACTCAAAAAAATTCAGTTCGTCTCTAAGCCATTGAATCGCAGAGCCGGCTACAAAAATACTTCCCTCTAGTCCGTAAGTAGTTTTTCCGTCCAGCCTATATGCTATGGTAGATAAGAGCCTATTTTCTGAAGAAATCCTTTTATCTCCTGTATTCAATAATAGGAAACAACCGGTTCCATAAGTACTTTTTGCTTCTCCTGGATTAAAACAACACTGTCCAATTAAAGCTGATTGTTGGTCCCCTGCTATTCCCCCTATCTTGAGATTACCTCCAAACAGAGAGGTGTCTCCAAAGTCATGAACGCTATCACAAACCTCAGGTAATATTTTTTTGGGTATTTTTAAAAAATCTAATAACTCATCGTCCCAACAATGACTGTCAATGTTAAACAGCATGGTTCTCGACGCGTTTGTGGCGTCAGTTTTATGTTGTCTCCCTTGTGTGAGTCGCCAAACTAAGAAAGAGTCTATTGTTCCAAATGCCAATTCTCCGTTTTCTGCTTTTTTTCTTGCTCCTGTAACGTTGTCTAAAATCCAAGCCAACTTAGTTGCAGAAAAATAAGGGTCGACTAACAAACCAGTTTTCTGCTGTATTTTTTGTTCAATGCCAGTTTCTTTTCTTAGCCCATCGCACAGCTCAGAAGTCCTTCGATCTTGCCAGACTATTGCTGGATAAATAGCCTTACCAGATTTCTTATCCCACACCACAGTGGTCTCTCTTTGATTGGTTATCCCAATACCAGCAATATCGGAAGGTTTAAGTGAATGTTTCTTAATAAGCTTGTCTGTAACATCAAATACTGACTTCCATATTTCTTCTGGGTCATGTTCAACCCAACCATCATTTGGAAAATATTGCTTGAATTCCTTTTGCTCAAAATCCAATAAGTTGCTTTTCTCATCAAAAAGAACAGCCCTAGAACTAGTGGTTCCTTGGTCTATAGCTATAACTTTTTTTAACATCAATTAATATAAGAAACTTCAAACAAATAATCATAAAGGAAACTCCTTATTCAGTAACTTGTTATCCACAAGAAATCCACAGAACTTTTTAGTATTTGTTGTCTTGTAATTTGTATAAAAACACAGTATCTTGTGTCTCTGGGGAGAAAACAACACTATATATAGATTTTTAGTAAAATAAAGATAAGATCGAAGAGCGTCAAAAAAATGGAAAATTTAAGAGAAACACAGCCTACAGAGCAAACAAAGACACCAGAACAGGAAAAAGAGACTGCAGCTATAACGCCAGGGCAGATGAGAGTAATTAAGAGAAATGGATCGGTTGTACCTTACGACCAGGAAAAAATAGGAATAGCCATAACAAAAGCATTCCTAGCGGTGGAAGGAGGAGCAGCAGCGGCCTCAACCAGAATACATAATAAAGTCAACGAACTTGCGAATGCGGTGACAATAACTTTCTCCAGAAGAATGCCTTCCGGAGGAACATTACACATAGAGGAAATACAAGACCAAGTAGAACTTGAACTCATGCGCTCAGAAGAAAGAACAGTAGCTAGATCTTATGTTCTTTACAGAGAGGAAAGAACAAAGGTAAGAAAAGAAGAGACGGCGGAAGAAGAACCACAGCAAGCAGAGCCAAGCATAAAAGTAATTCTTGATGATGCTACCGAAGCGACTTTGGATATCCGAAGAATTAACACAATTGTCGAGGAAGCTTGTAATGGACTTAAGGATGTCTCAGCAGAAGAAATAATAGAAGAAGCAAAGAAGAACCTCTACGACGGTGTAACAATGGAAGACGTACGTACCTCTCTTGTTATGACTGCCAGGACACTGGTAGAAAAGGAACCTAACTATACTTTTGTTACAGCCAGAATCCTGCTTGATAACCTAAGAACAGAAGCCCTTACTTTTTTAGAGGTAAAAGGAGAAGCCACCCAAGAAGAAATGGAAAAGCTCTACCCCGAGGTACTAGAAACATTTATTCAAAAAGGAATAGAGAATGAAATAGTAAACCCGGAACTCCTAAATATGGATATTAAAAAATTGGGAGCAGCACTTAAACCAGAGAGAGATAGAAACTTCACTTACCTGGGCCTACAAACTTTATACGATAGATACTTTATACATAAAGAGAATGTTAGGTATGAACTACCACAAGTGTTCTTTATGAGAGTGGCTATGGGGCTATCAATAAATGAGGAAAACAGAGAAGAAAAGGCAATAGAATTCTACAACCTATTGTCCTCCTTCGACTACATGAGCTCTACCCCTACTCTATTCAACTCAGGAACAATACACTCGCAGCTTTCTTCCTGTTACCTAACAACGGTACCTGATGACCTGCACGGTATTTATGGGGCCATACAAGATAACGCAATGCTTTCTAAATGGGCAGGCGGACTAGGTAATGATTGGACTCCAGTGAGAGGATTAGGCTCACACATTAAAGGAACCAATGGTAAATCCCAAGGAGTGGTTCCTTTCCTTAAAGTGGTAAATGACACAGCGGTGGCAGTTAATCAAGGAGGAAAAAGAAAGGGCGCTGTTTGCTCATATCTCGAGACTTGGCACGTTGACATCGAAGAATTTTTAGAGCTAAGAAAGAATACCGGTGATGACAGGAGGAGAACCCATGATATGAATACAGCTAACTGGGTGCCGGACTTATTTATGAAAAGAGTATTTGAAGGAAAGCCTTGGACTCTCTTCTCTCCTAATGACACCCCTGACTTACACGACCTGTTTGGAAAAGCTTTTGAGGAAAGGTACGAGCATTATGAAAGCCTAACTCAAAGTGGAGAAATTGAGTTCTTTAAGAAGGTAGATGCAGGCGAACTATGGAAAAAAATGCTCTCCATGCTTTTTGAGACAGGACATCCATGGGTGACATTCAAAGATGCTTGTAACTTAAGATCACCACAACAACACACAGGAGTGGTGCATTCTTCTAACCTATGTACCGAGATAACTCTGAATACAAGCCAAGAAGAAATAGCTGTCTGCAACCTCGGTTCCGTAAATCTTACACACCACTTAAAAGATGGAAAACTGGATCAAGAGAAACTGGAACGGACGATAAACACTGCAATCAGGATGTTAGACAATGTGATTAATATTAACTACTACGCCGTGGGAGCTGCAGAAAATTCTAATATGAAGCATAGGCCAATTGGCTTAGGAATTATGGGTTTTCATGACTCTCTATACATGCTGAAGGTTCCTTATGCTTCAGATGAAGCAGTAGAATTCGCAGACAGGTCAATGGAAGCAGTGAGCTACTACGCAATAAAAGCTTCAAGCAATCTAGCTAAAGAAAGAGGAACCTATTCGTCGTATGAAGGTTCTCTCTGGAGTAAGGGGGTTCTGCCGATAGATTCTGTAGCCTATTTGAAAGAAAATCGAGGAGATAGCTATGCAGAAGTTGACCAAAGCACTTCTTTGGATTGGGACTCTTTAAGGGAATTGGTTTTAAGCCAAGGAATGAGGAACTCCAATGTTATGGCAATAGCGCCGACAGCTACCATAGCCAACATAACTGGTGTCTCACAATCAATAGAACCTACTTATCAAAACCTTTACGTTAAATCTAATCTTTCAGGTGAATTTACCGTAGCCAATTTACATTTGGTCAATGCTCTCAAAGAAGAAGGTTTATGGGATTCCGTCATGGTAAATGATCTTAAGTACTACGATGGAAGCGTTAAAGAAGTATCCAGAGTCCCAGAGCAAATTAAATCAGTCTATGCCACAGCATTTGAAGTTGAGCCCAGGTGGTTAGTTGATGCTGCGAGTCGAAGACAAAAATGGATAGATCAAAGTCAGTCACTGAATCTTTATATAGATGAACCAAATGGTAAGAAATTAGATGTTATGTACAGAATGGCCTGGTTAAGAGGTTTAAAAACGACCTACTATTTAAGATCTAGAGGAGCAACAACAACGGAGAAATCCACCATAGCAACTGGTGAATTAAATGCGGTTTCAGCTTCACAGGAACCCACGACCGGAGAAGCACCGGATGCTTGCTCTGTTCTGGATCCAGATTGTGAGGCCTGTCAATAAATAGAAAAAGGGGGAATTATGTTAAGTTGGGAAGAATTTGAAGAAAAAGAAGTAAAGCCTGTAAAAGCGGAAACGCAAGAAAAGAAAGCACAACCGGCACCACAACCTCAAGAAGAGCAAGTTGAACAGCCAAAGGTAGCTCTCCAAACAGGAAGCCTTTCTGACAGATTGGAAAGAGCAAAAAAAGCGGTAGCTGACTTTGACAAACAAACCGGAGAAGAAGCTCTAGAAGGAATGGGATCAAGAGTGGACGTAGACCAAAAGGCCATGATCAATTGCAGAGCTGACGTAAATCAATTGGTACCCTTCAAGTACGATTGGGCATGGCAAAAATACTTAGATGGGTGTGCTAATCATTGGATGCCTCAAGAAATTAACATGACCCCGGTTGTCGCATTATGGAAAAACGAAGACGGGCTATCAGAAGA
>JAKUUL010000019.1 GCA_022447025.1 SAR86 cluster bacterium
AAGTGAAGGTTAGACACTTTCGAACTCGAACTAAACAGAGCCTCGGCTCTGTTTTTTTATCGAAAGGCCGCATCCAATAATTTCTCTAAACCCTGTTAGAATAGCCTTCATGTAGCTGGTGGGGCTATAGCTCAGCTGGGAGAGCACTTGCGTGGCACGCAAGAGGTCGTCGGTTCGATCCCGACTAGCTCCACCACTTACTCAGATTTGTATTAATCCTCAAATCTGATACAAAGATAGTTTTCTTGTTCTTGGTTAGAGATAAAAGTGGAAATGAATAATTCAATATCATTAATAGGTATGGCAGGGGCTGGTAAGTCATCTATAGGGAAAGAACTAGCTAAACGCTTGAATTTTCATTTTGTAGATAGCGATTCAATTATTGAAAAAAAATATGGTAAATCTTTACAGGATATTCTGAGTCAGAATGGAAATAAAAAATTTAAAGAAATTGAAGAAGGTGCTTTACTCTCGGTGGAATTTAAACAAATTGTCTTAGCCACTGGAGGTAGTGCTGTGTTTTGTGATGGTGCTATGGAGCACATTAAAGAAAATTCGATGGTGATATATCTTGAAGTACCTTATGAAGATATATCAGCTCGCATATCAGATTTTTCTGAAAGAGGCCTACTTAAAAGATCAGATCAAACTATTCAAGAGGCTTACAAAGAGAGAGAGGGACTGTATCAGAAATATGCAAATTATATTGTTCAAAACAAAGGGGAAATTGACTCTTGTCTAAATAAAATACTCAGGCTAATTAAATTCTGAGGAATAAAAAAAGGGAGATTTTCTCCCCCTTTTAACCATAACTCCACCATAATTTATAATAATTAAAATGTTAAGACCAAAAAAACTCTTTTTATTTAGCAGTACTTTCGTATTGCTTTTTTGTTTTTCTTTAAGCAGTTATTCTGAAGAAACGAGAATGAATCATTCTCATATGAAAAATCACATTATGCACAAAGCCTCTCATCATTCTCCTTCAGGGATTATGGGAGGGGAATACCACAAGCAAGGAGAATTTATGTTCTCGATCAGGCAAATGAGTATGAGCATGGAAAAGAACAGTAATCAGGGAACCAGGCTTACAGATCAAGAAATAATCTCTTTACCTAACCCATTTCAAAATGGGTCCGTCTCTCCTAATTTAAGTGTTGTTCCTAAAAATATGAACATGCAGATGTCTATGTTAGAAGGAATGTATGGTTTAACAGATAAATATACTTTGATGTTTATGGCAGTTTACATTAGCCAAGATATGAGTTTGAACACTTATACGGCTATGGCCAATAGGTCATATATTGGATCTTTTAAAACTCAAACCTCCGATTTATCAAATCTTAGCTTATCTTCTTTGATTAAAATTAAAGAGACTAAAAGTTCAAATCTTCACTTAGAAATTGGTTTAGAAAAATCTATTGGAGCTAATGACAGTGAAGATGAAGTGCTCAGCCCAATGAATATGAATATGAAAATGCGTTTGCCTTACGCAATGCAAATAGGGGATAAATCAACTTCTCTTATTACAGCCGTAACTTTTGTAAAAAGGGATGAAAATAGGACTTATGGCGCTCAAATCAAAAACAAACAGGCCATTGATAAAAAGGCATGGAATTTTGGCAATAGTTTTTCTCTAAATATCTGGATTAGTAAGGATATATCTGAGCAATTATCTTTTTCTGTAAGAGGTGGTTTCTTATATAAAGGGTCCATAGAAGGAAGAGATAGCAAGATAATGGCGCCAGTACAAACCTCAAACCCTAAGAATTATGGCGGAAAGTCTTATGAAATTGCTTTGGGAGTTAATCGGATACTAAGAATTGGCTCTGGAAATAGTATAGGTCTTGAATTAGCTTTTCCAATAGAACAAAAGCTTAATGGTCCTCAAATGGAAGTCAGTGAATCTTTAAATTTAGTTTTTAGGAAATCGTTCTAATTTTTGGATTTTAAACTTTAAATTGAAATCTTTTTAATCAGTATTGCTTGGTCTCCTCTGTGCACTGGAGAAAATATGCCAGACCTCTGTTTATATAAATCATCTAGATGGTTGGGAAGTTTAGTGCTTATGTCTATAAGATAGCCGTTTACTTCTTTTTGACTTGTTTCAAAATTAAGAGTTAATTCAACTTCTTTATCGTAAACGCCGTTTAAATAAACAACATAATAGCCTTTATAAAGACCCCAGCTGCTTAAAGTGGGTTGAATTTCTAAAGAGCCCAAGTTAAAGGATTCTAAGTTCGATTCTTTTGGTAAAAGTAAAACCATTCTGCTTGCAGATCTAGTGCTCTTTAGATTAAGTTTTAGTGATTTACTACCATTTAGCTTTTCTTGTTTTTCTATCAAAGGGCCTTTCCATCCACTGGAGCTGGTTTCAGCCCAGTATCTTAAGGCATACTCTTTTCTAAATGGAATGAGTGTTTTAGTAGTTTGGGTGTCTACAAACGAAGACAAAGGTTCAATCAAAGGTTCTGGATCATCCGATGAATTATTCTTGTAATTGCCTGACAGATGAATGAAAGATTTAGCTGAATCAAGGTCTTCATAGAAATGAATATTTACATGTTGAGGTCTTTTTTCCGTATAAAGATTAGCAAAACTTCCTACCATTAAAGCTACAAAGGTAACCACACCAACATATGAGATAGTAGATTTAATATTTAGAGAATATAAGAAAGGCGAGATTATTAGAGCGTACAGACCTGCAAAAGGTAATACTGCCCAAACTAACTTATAACCTTGGCTTTGTTCTAAAGAAAATATAAGTCCTAAAGTTAGCGGAAGCGTAACTACCAGGGTCAGAAGTAAGAATATAGGCTGGTTCTCTTCTTTTAAGAAGGTTGCAAGGAACAACAATATGCTGGCAAAGATTAGCGGAAGGATAAATACATTGGCTGCATCCGGTAAGAAAATAGTGATAGTTAAAGTCAATATGAGCCAAAAGAACCAAGAACCAAATACCATCTCATTTTGATTTACAAACTTTCTACTAATTGCAGTTCCTATCAGTGCACCTATGCTTGTCGTACCTATTAATAACAGACGATAAGGCCAATCTATACCAGGCCAACTAACTACGTTTCCTGAAAGGAAGGACAACAGATAGAATCCCGTAACACCAGACAATATTGTTGTTAATAAAGTTAATGGAGAAAATACTACTCCCAACGCTGTTTTCTTTATATTGGTGTTTGACCTAATAAGAGTTGTAATCAATAAGAGGGCTGAGAAGATACAAATAAACAGACTGTAACTAGATTTCCACTGAGTCCAAATACCATATATTTCTCCTCCGTAAACAAATTCATCTCCCATATTCTGCCAATCTACGGAAGCTAATTTTCTAGACAAAGGTAAGATGTTTTCTCCATGGTGCTGGATAGTTCTTAGGTCAATATTTCCCACAGTATCATTTGGAGTGTGGTAATGATTCCTTTCACCAGCAAAAGCAAAATCTATGCCTGATATTTTGGCTCTTTCAACAACACTAAAATCCGTGTCATTAGGCATCCTCTTAAAAATTTCTTTAATAAAAGAGAATCCATAAGGACTTGTGTTTTCGCTTGAATAACTTTTTATTAAAAGCTCATTACTATCTGAAGTTCTCAGTACCATGCTGCTTCCAGAAGATCCGCTGCCTTCAATATTGAGAACAATACCCACTTCCTTCGCTAAAGGGTGCTGTTTAAAAAAAGCCTCTGCACCTATAAGACCATTTTCCTCAGCATCTGTGAGGATTAGCATAATTGGATGTTTATAAGGCGCTTCTAGTTTTAGAGCTCTAGCGGTTTCGAGTATTGCTACTACCCCAGCTCCATCATCCCCAGCACCTGGTGCCATAGGAACCGAATCGTAATGGGCCATAATAGCCAAATAAGGTAGGTCAGTTTTACCCGGAATAATCCCTATTAGGTTCTCTACTTCAGCACAACTTGCGAATCTTGAAGCACAAGCCCAAGTTTTTTGCTCTTGGTGTTCTATTCCTAATTGATCTAATTCATTCTTTAGTCTTTCTTTAATAATTTTATTAAGGTCAGAGCCAACAGGGTGTGGCTTATTTTCTCTGAGAAGAGATTTTAAAATGTTGTGTGCTCTCACTGCTGAGAATTGATTCTCGGGGGTGTCTAATCCCTTTGGACTAGGGGGTTGCGTGGTGAAGTGTTGTACAAAAAAGAGTATAAAAGTAAGAAAAATAGCTAAAACAGATAAGCGATTTTTAAGCATCTTTACCCGAAATTTGTATCTGCTATCAAAGAAAGGATTTCAAACATCATGGTCGCACCCACTAAAGCTGTGTTTCCAGTGTTATCAAATGGAGGCGCTACTTCAACAACATCACCTCCTATTAAGTTAAGTCCCTTTAAGCCTCTTAGAAGTTGTTGTGCTTCTAAGGTTGTTATTCCGCCTACTTCTGGTGTTCCCGTACCGGGGGCATAAACTGGATCAAGTCCGTCTACATCAAAAGAAATATAAGTTCTTCCGTCACCTACAACCTTTCTGGCTTCTTCAATGACTTTATCTACGCCTAGAGAAGAGAATTCATCCATAAAAACCACACGCATACCTTGATCTTGGGAAAACTCTATACCGTCCATAAAATTTTGACCCCCTCTGATACCAATTTGAATTGTTCTCTTTGGGTCAAGAACTCCTGCTTCTACAGCAAGTTTAAATGGAGCTCCATGAGTAAATTTTGAGCCCCAAATCTCCCCCCATGTATCGGTGTGGGCATCCACATGGACCATTCCAACAGGTTCATTTTTTCCTATTGCCTTTAAGATCGGGTAAGTGATTGAATGATCACCTCCAGCGCTGATAGGAAAAATATTCTTTTCTATAATCTTCTGGTAAAACGATTCAATTTCTTCAACTTGCTTATCTAGGTCATAACGCTGAGAAAAGCTAACATCTCCTAAATCAGCTATGCGACATAATTTATAAGGATTTATGTTCATGCCTAAATTAAAAGTACGCATTAAGCTAGAAGAGTTACGAATTTCTCTTGGGCCATGTCTCGCTCCTGGACGATTTGTAACCCCCAAGTCGGTTGGAACACCAATAAGACCAATGTCCACATTGTCCAATGATTCAACTAGAGGTGCTCGCATGAAAGTAGCAATTTCAGCAAAGCGAGGCTCACTCATTGGATTGTGCTCATCGCCATCAGGTCTCTTCTTTTTGTAAAAATCGTCAGTCAATTTTTATATCCTCTGTTTTTATTTAGGTTTAGAAATACATCTTAACAAAAGTCTTATGTCTACTAATTCAAAGAAAGGGGTTTTTATAAAAATAAAAAATGGTAAAGTCAAAAAAGATAAAAAACTATTCTGGAGGAATACAAATGAAAAACTTTTTAACTATCTTAATCTTGGGTTTAAGCACGACAATATTTGCTGCACATCATGAAGAAACTGACAGTCCTGAATCTGAACATGAATACAACTTTGCTTATAATTCTACCTATACCATCCCAGCAGGGTCTCAACCCCAAAGGGTAGAAAGGTCAATTTTAGAAAATCTTGCTACTTTAGAGGAGAACGGCTATTACAACTGTGGTCTTCTAAGGCATCAGTTTGGAGGAGAGAGAGCTTACTATTCGTATTGTTATTTTGATTCCTGGGAGCACTTTGGTGAGATAAATGATTCTAATGCACCTGCTGCTAGAGAGCCTAACCAACTTTACGGAGATCATTCAGATCATCTCGTTGCTATTGTTGAAAGGAATGCTATGAAGAGGACACCTTATGTTCTAAGAGCCACTTACTCATTCGGACCTTTTTTAACCATAAATGAGATGCGTGATAGGGCTAAAATGTTATTTGATGCTTATAACGAAGCCTTTGAAGGCTGTGTCATGGCTGAACATGCATGGGGCCCTGAAATGGTATGGTATTTTTACTGCGGTTATGAAAGTTACACTGATTTCGCTAAAAAAAGCAGTGCTCTTGGAGACCTTTTTGAATCAGGGTTGGCAGATGCAAAAACGGATATAAGGAACCACTCTGATGATTTGATGGTCAGAATCAAATAAGACCTTAAATTAAAAAAAGAAGTTATGAAAAAGTTTTTAAAAATTGCCCTTTATTCTTTGGGAGTACTTTTGCTTGGGGGGGTAATCTATCTAGGTAATCTATTTTTATTTAAGCCTTTTTCTTTAGACCACTATCTAGCTAAAGAGCTTATATTAGAAATGCTAGATTCCCCTGAGTCTATAACTTATCTAGGGATGTTTGATAGATTTAATTGGGTTACAAATCATCAATCCAAAATTTCTATATCTGGTCTAGAAGATCTTGAAGAAGACTTGATTGATGCTAAAAATTCAAGAGCAATGCTTCTTTCTTACGATGATGAGTCTTTATCAGAGCAACAGAAGATAACCAAAAAGATAGCTGTTTTTGACTTGAATAACTTCATAAAAGAAGAGGAGGAATTTCCTTTTCATAATTATCCCCTAAATCAAATAGGTGGAATTCATTTAAATCTAGTTGAATTTATGACTGATGTTCACCCCATAAGAAATAAAAAAGAAGCTGAAGCCTATATTGAAAGACTAGATCTGTTTGATGATTCGTATAGAGGAACTCTAGAGATTTTGAATGAACAGAAAAAGGCTGGAATCTTTCCGCCAGAATTTGTTTTTGATCATGTTATTCGTCAGTTAGATGAATTTCTCAACTTCACGAAAAAGGACAATCCTTTAAGAAAGGTATATATAAGAAAAATTAATGATCTAGATTTAGAAGAAGAAGACATGAAAGAACTCATCTCTCAATTAGACGAATCTATAGAAAATAGTGTTAATCCTGGGTTTAGGCTTCTATATGACTTTATAAAAGAAACCAGATCTCAGGCCAACCAATTTCACGGAGTTTGGTCTTTACCTAACGGAGACGAATTTTATGCTTTAAGACTCAAGGTTTATACAACCACAGATTATTCCGCTCAAGATATACATGACATAGGACTTTCAGAGGTAGATAGAATTACTAAACGAATGCAAGCTATAGCTTTAGATCTCGGGTATGGAGAAGAGGCCAATGTTGGGAATTTGATGAATAAATTAAATGAAGACCCCAATTTCTTGTATGCAGATACTCCTGATAGAAAAGAGACCGTCGTTAATGACTACAATTCAATTGTTGAAGAGACTTGGCAAATAGCAGAGGATTATTTTCATAACATGCCTACTTCTAAAGTAGAGGTAAGGGCAGTTCCTGAGTATTCTGAGAAGAATCAAGCTGGAGGCTATTACATGTCTCCAGCCTTAGATGGCAGTAGACCGGGAGTCTTTTACGCCAATCTATATGACATCAAACAAACACCCACATACAGTATGCGTACTTTAGCTTTTCATGAAGCTATTCCAGGACACCACCTTCAAGTTGCACTTAACTTAGAAAATGAAGATCTTACTTTGTACAGAAGGTTTGGGTATGGCACTTCAGCTTTTAGTGAAGGTTGGGCACTTTATTCTGAAAGGTTAGCTTTAGAAGCTGGATTAGCAGAGGATCCTTATGATGAATTGGGTGTTTTACAAAGTGAATTATTTAGAGCTGTAAGACTGGTGGTAGATACCGGCATACATTTCAAACGCTGGACCAGAGAAGAAGCCATGGCTTATATGAAAGATGTTACAGGTATGTCTGATACTGAAGTTAGAGTAGAGATTGAAAGATATATAGTCTGGCCCGGTCAGGCCTGTAGCTATAAAGTTGGAATGCTTAAAATCCTGGAGCTTAGAGATAAGGCTAAAGAAAAGTTAGGTGAAAATTTTGATATTAAAGATTTTCACTCAATAGTATTAGAACAAGGTCAGCCCCCTTTATTTATCGTTGAAGAACTGGTAAATGGAATGATTGTTAAAAAGTAATTATCTTTCCTTTTTGCTAAGCTTAAACAATTAAACTTAAAACAAGGAGAGAAAATGAAATACTTAACTTTAATTTTTGGACTGCTATTTTTTTCAGTCTTAAGTGCTGATGGGCATCTTAAATCTGAGAAAGATGTTCTAGCTTCTCTGGAGAAATATTTTGAAGCAAGGAATAGTGAAGATTACGTGACAGTTGTGGCATTGGAGAGCAGATCTGGTACTTATGGCACAAATTCAGATGGAAGTTTTCATAAACCTAAGCAAATTTCTTCTGTTGAGCAATGGAAGAGATTTAGCCAAGGGGGAGTAACTAATATCTTTTACCCAGAAGCTATACAGCTTTCAGAAGACGTAGTGTTTGTTAGATTTTATGCCGAAGGTATGGTCCAGGCTGGGGGTACAGCATCGGATTATCGAACTAGGGTGACAATGAATTGGGTAAGGGAAAATGGAAACTGGGTCGTAAAGAGTCAACATTACTCTGGAGCCAATTATGGTGGAGTTCACAAAACTCAAGCCGCTGATTTTGATAATTAAATCTTCCAGTCAATTTTAGCCCTAATCTTGAGATGACGAATGACTTACGCTCATAGAAAACAAATCTATGATGCCGATACCCACATGATGGAGCGGCCTGACTGGATAGCTGAATTTTCTGATTCCACTATAAAGCCTCATTTAGAACCTTTTGTTGGGGGTAAAGAAGAAATCCTAAAACAAATTGATACTGCTATCAAAAGCTTTAAAGAACGTAAGTCAAATCAAGATATATCCACTAAAGCAAATAAAAACTTTATGTCTATGGAACATAAAGGGTGGAATGGATTAGGAGCTTTTGACTCTAAAGAGAGGAAGTTAGCAAATGACCTTCTGGGTTTTGATGCTTATATACTTTTCCCGACTAGTGCTTTTAATCAAGTTATCGCAGCTAAAGAACAAAAGATTTTAATGGGCGGCATTCAAGCCTTGAATCGAGGGTTAGCAACTTTTTGTAAAGAAGATAAGAGAATGTTTCCAACTGCATATATTCCTTTGGGGCTCGGACCAGATATTGCTAAGAAGTTTGTTGAAGAAGCTATTAGCATGGATTTTTCCGTTATATTGATAGATACAGTTGCTCCTAGGGGGCAGATATCCTTTACTCACCCGGATTACAACCAATTCTGGTCAGCAGTTCAGAATGCAGATTTGTCTGTTACTTTACATGTAGGTGCAGACGGTGGTTATAGCCCGGTCCCAAAGTCTTTCTATGACAATCAAAAGAAAGTCCCCACTCATGTGGAAGGTGATGCACCTAATGATGCGCTGGCTTATATGGCAATTCAATACAATGCAGAGCTTTTCCTATCAGCTATGATTTTTGATGGAGTTTTAGAAAGATTTCCAAAATTAAGAATCGGAGTTGTTGAGTTAGGGGCTAGTTGGATTATTTCTTGGATGAAGCATCTTGATCAGTCATACAAAGCTTTTAGAAAATTTCAGGATTTATCGCAGTTGAAGCTTTTACCTTCTGAATATGTTCTAAGACAAATAAAGGTAACTCCTTTTGCAGGAGAAGATATAGGCTGGATTCTTAACTCTGGGGGTGAAGATCTTCTTATGTTTGCTTCAGATTACCCTCATCATGAAGGTACTGACGATCCTATCGGAAGGTTTGAGAGATCCATGGAAGGAGTTAATGAAAATCAACGCACTAAATTTTATACGAAAAACTTCAAATCCCTTTTAGGGAGCCATCTATGAGTGAAAGCAAATGGAGAAAGAAGAACAACATAAGCAAAATGTAACGCTAACTAGAATAAAAGCAGTAGTAGTTAGCTTGAGTTTGATATTGCTATGTTCTTTATTTATCAAGCTTAGCTTGCATGGTTTTACTTACGGATTATCTTGGCTTGTTCTACCAGCCTTATTTTTAGGCTATCTTCTAGCTGACTTTATTACCGGAACTATCCACTGGTTTTGTGACAGTTTTTTTGATGAAGAAACACCAGTAATAGGTAATTTCATTATTTATTCCTTTAGAGAACATCATTCTCATCCTCTTATAATTACAAAAGATAAGTTCATAGAACAAGACACAACTAGTTTTTTTATATTTATGCCTTTTTTATACTTCGCAACTTTTACAGAAATCAGTTACTTAAATAGCCCAAATTCAATTTATGGCCACTTTATTTTAATAGGGGTTTGTATAGGAACTTTTTGCACCAATCTATTTCATAAATGGGCTCATCAGAGAAATCAAAATTTTATAATTAAAAAACTGCAGAAGTTAGGATTAATCCTAAATCCTAACTCACACAAAAAGCACCATGTTGATCACTCAAGGGGCTATTGTGTTACAAGTGGGTTGATGAATCCCATACTGGATTACATAAAGTTTTATCCAAATCTAGAGCGTTTTATCCGATTATTTATATATGAATCAAGAAATTAAAAAAGCAATTTTAGGAGAGGGGATAATTAGTGGTTATCTATCCATCTTCTTTTCTCTTTTGTCCTTAGGTGCAGTTATATGCTTTTTATTTCCTGAATATTTAACTACCGCAGAATTTAGAATTAACTACCCAATCAACATATTTAGGTGGATGATTTTTGGGGGTTTGGTATTTTCATTCCTTTTTGCTTTTTTAAGTTTACTTTTAAGTAAAAGAGCAAAATTTGCTTTCATTGGTATGGCATTGTCTGTTACTGCAATTATTCTTGGCGGGAGCAATATTGAGGTAGGAAGTTTTGATCAAGGAGCTTTTTCTATCAGCTTGGACTGGTTAATTTTAGAAATTTTAGCTTTATCTCTAATATTTATTCCTTTGGAATTATTTTTTCCAAAAAGACAGGGTCAATCAAAATTTCATCCTGAGTGGAGAACGGATTTAATTTATCTATTTAAAGCACAACTTCTGATTCAATATACTGCTGTAGCAGTAAAAATGCCTGCCGAACTATTTTTTAGTGATTTGGGTATGAATGAAGTACAGGATTTGGTTTCAGACTTACCTTTTATAGCCCAATTATTCTTAGCTATGTTTGTAGCTGACTTATTCCAATACTTTATACACCGCTTATTTCATGTAAATCCTTTTATGTGGAGATTCCATTCCATTCATCACTCCATTCGATATGTAGACTGGATAGCAGGTTCAAGGTTACATTTAGTTGATATTCTTATAACCAGATCCTTCTCTTACATTCCTCTGTATGTTCTTGGTTTCTCAAACGATGTCTTTTATGTTTATGTGGTCATTGTTGCCTTGCAGGCAGTCACGGCTCATACCAATGCAAGAATTCCTTTTGGTTTTTTAAAATATGTATTTGTTACACCTCAATATCATCATTGGCATCATAGTAAAGCTAAGGAAACTCATGATAAGAACTTTGCAATTCATTTTCCTTTTATAGACAAGATATTTGGGACCTATCATTTGCCTTCAGATGAATGGCCTGAAGAGATGGGTCTTGAAGATGAAAGTTTTCCAAAAGGATATTTGAGACAGCAAATTTACCCATTTTTTACTGATCCAAAAAGTTCTACACCAACTAACCAGAGTCTGAGATAAGATGTAACTAAATGTTTTATTCAGGAATAATTATTTTTTTTGGAGTTCATCTAGTTCCATTAATAACAAGATTAAGGTTATTTTTGAAAGACAGATTAGGTGAAGGTTCTTATATGGGGCTGTTCTCAATAGTCAGTCTAACGGGGATTCTATTAATAATATTTGGTTATGAAAGCAATTCTAATTTTCAATATTCAATTAATGGAAAGGCTTATATTTATGCAAAATATGTTATGTTTTTTGCACTTACCTTAAACATAGCTGCTGTTATGCCAACTTATATAAAGAAATACACAAAACACCCTATGTCTTTAGGTATAGCTATCTGGACAGTTTTACATTTACTGGTCAATCCAGATACAGCCTCTATTATTTTATTTGGATCTTTTCTAGCTTACTCTACGGTTTCTGTTTTAGTTGCAGAACTTAGAGAGTCAAATTCTGAATTAGTTAACCCAAAAGTTCTTTACGATATTTTTGCTATCGCCTTGGGTATCGCATTAACTTTTCTAACTTATAATTTTCATGAGTACTTATCAGGAGTTAAACTAACCTAAACTCTTTATGATTCGTACTTTTCACAAGTATCTAAGTTTAGCTATTTCTATCCAATTGTTACTTTGGACAGTCTCGGGTATTTATTTTGCTTTTAATAAAATTGAATTGATCAGAGGAGAACAATATCTTCTCAATGAAGATGTATCTAATTTAGATCTAACTGAGATAAAAGGAACTTTTAACACTAAAAGCATAAATATCGTAAAAAGACTGGATAAGTGGATACTAAGGCTAGAAGGGGAGACGCAGGTCTATTACAGAGCCTTAAATGGAGAAGAGCTCATGGAACTCAATGAGCTGGAGGCGATAGAAATAGTAAGACAAAAAACTTCTTTGATCCCTTTAAAGGCGGTCAAAATAAATAGCCAATCAAGGGGTTCTGAATTTAGAGGTAGAAAGTTGCCTTTATACAAAGTAAGCACTGAATCCGAAGATAATATAAATGTTTATGTTGGAGCCATGAGTGGTGAAATAGCTGCCATCAGATCTGATTCTTGGAGAACTTGGGATTTTATGTGGGGTGCTCATATTATCGATTACAGAGATAGAGATAATATTGATAACTTTCTACTCAAGGTTTTGTCGATTTTAGCTTTAATTAGTGCCTTGTCTGGTATAGCCCTATTTTTTAAAACTTTTAAGAGAATTTAACTTAACTGTAGATGCTTTATATTTTAGGCTTGATCACACTTATTGTTTGGGAAGCTTACTGGACTTACAAAGCTTGTTGGTTAGCTGCAAAAAAAGACCATAAAGGTCTTTTTTTATTCTTTCTTATTTTTAATCTTTTAGGAATACCAGAGATAATCTATTTAAAAAGATATCAAAATAAAGAAGATGAGCCTTTTGAAGATTAAGCGGCAGCACTCGGTCTTTCTTTTACTTTCTCAAACCAAGAATTAATATTTTTAAGCTCAGGGTCTATATTTTGGCCAACCGTTGTCCCGAAATGCAGAAAACAAAATAGCATAATATCTGCAAGCGTAAAATTATTCCCACAAATGAATTCTTTTCCTTCCATCTGCCCATCTAACAAAGCTAAATTTTCTTTAGCTTGTGCTTTAAAGCCATCTGCTGATTCTGGGAAGGTTCTGAGCCTGTCTTTAAAAAAATCATGACCCTCTGCACCCCTAAAGGCAGTAGTCATTGCTTCACAAATATTTAAGCTAATTCTCCTAGTCCACATTCTGGTGACAGCACGATCCTCAGGGTTAGTTCCAATTAAATCCGTGCCTCCTTTTATGTCATCTAGATACTCACAAATAGCTGTTATTTCAGCTATGTAAGATCCGTCATCGAGTTCAAGAGTAGGCAATTGGCCCATTGGATTTTTATTTAAATGACCTTCCTGGCGGTTTTCTCCTGCCATTATGTCAACTGTTAAGGTTTCGACTTCTGTACCTAGTTCAGCTAAAAACATTCTAACTACCTGAGGGTTTGGTCCAAGACCATCGTAAAGTTTCATGTTTACTCCTTTTTTGTTCTTTGGTTAATCAATTGATAAAAGTTTGTTTCTAAACTGATTTTAAATTATCTTGGCTCTATTAAGTATTTTTTTAGGAAGAAAATGGTAGAAATTAATATAGGCAGTGAAGAATGGTTGGCTCAAGTCAAAGAAGACATCGTTGAACCCGATATACGCATAATTGACCCACATCATCATTTATGGGATGACAGAGGTAGTACTTATCTAGTCAAGGATCTGCAAGCCGATACAGGTTCAGGTCACAATGTACTGAAGACCGTTTATATGGAATGTGGTTGGGGCTATAAAGAAGATGGACCTAGGCATTTAAAAGTAATAGGAGAAACAGAAGCTGTTGTAGATCAAGCCAACAAAAGTAAAGAGACGGGAGAAGCCGTTATCTCCGCAATAGTTTCAAGGGCTGATTTAAGGCTAGGAGAGGAAGTGATAGAAGTTTTAGAAGCTCATGAAGAGGCTTCTCAGGGCTTGTTTAGAGGAATAAGGCATGCAGGAGCTAGAGCAGAACATCCAGATGCTTTAACTATCCCAGGCGGTGCCCCAGAAGGTTTATTTCAAGATGCGGGCTTTCTTAAAGGCATGAATGTTTTAGGAAGGAAAGGCTTTACCTATGATACCTGGCATTACCATTATCAAAATATTGAATTCGCTGAGATGGTAAAAAAAGTACCAGATACCCAGATGATCTTGGATCATTTTGGAACTCCTCTTGGTGTGGGTCCTTACGCGAATAAAAGGGAAGAAATTTTTGAACAATGGAAAAAAGATATAAAAGAAATATCAAAAAGTGAAAATGTATTTATGAAGATAGGTGGTATGGCAATGCCAGATAATGGATTTGGTTGGAATAACAGAGATAAGCCAGCAACTTCAGATGAGTTTGTTGAAGCCCAGAGGCCTTATTACCTGCATGCGATAGATTGTTTTGGACCTGAAAGATGCATGATGGAAAGTAATTTTCCTGTAGACAGAATGTCTCTGTCGTATCATGTCTTATATAACGGATTAAAAAAGATCGTTGCAGACTTTTCTGATGATGAGAAAGATCAAATGTTTTACAGGACTGCTGAATCTGTTTATACAGTAAATTAAGGAGAGACCAATTGAAGACTGAGCTTGAACCATTAGATTACCCCCCTTTAACTGAGGATTTGGTGGAAGCAAAAAATCATTTAGATGAATATGGTGTTTGTATTATTAAAAATGCATTCTCTGCCGAAGAAGTTGAGATTATGGACAATAGGCTAAAAGAACAATTTGCTGGTGAAGAGAAGTATGGAGTTGGCTCTAAGGTTAGGGGAGATGAAGGTTATGGGCTTAAAAGTTCAAATGAAGAGAAGGTCAGTAGGCTAGTGTGGAATCTAATAAATAAGGGCGACTGTTTTATTCCACTGATTAATCACCCTAAGATCTATCCCTTGATAGAACATATTATTGGCGAGAAGACCATCTTATGCTCAATGGGTGCTCACATGAATGGTAGCGGTAATGAAAGGATGCCATTGCATCAAGATCAATGGCCTTTAGTTCCGCATCCTTTAGAGTTTCCGGTCATGGCTAATACTATGGTTTTAGTTTCTGATAATTCACCTGAAAGTGGAGGAACTAGACTAATTCCAGGATCGCATAAATGGCCTAAGATAGACTATAAGATGGCTAATTCTTCTAAGTATCAAGAGATGGCTAAATCCATTACAGCACCTAAAGGTTCGGCCATCGTATGGGAAGGAAGAGTTTGGCATGGCAACGGTTTGAATCGTTCTGGAGAAGTTAGAAGTAATATTTCTATAGCTTATCTTCAATCATGGATTAGGCCTCAAGAAAATTCTCAATACAGTGTTAGGGAAGAGGTTATAGAGAAGTTAAGTGATAAGCAGAAAGAAATTATAGGATTTTCGCCTTTTGGAACTTTAGGAGGACATGATGGTTCAAGCGTTTCTCCTGCTGGGTTTGATAGGGATAGAGAATCTATTGGTATTCTGAAAGGTTAAGTAGACTTAACTTTAGTTTAAGTAAAGGAGAAAAGTTATGGCAAGACTTGAGGGAAAGGTAGCTTTAATAACAGGTGGTACAAGTGGCATAGGTGCTGACACGGCTAGACTATTTGCTGAAGAAGGGGCAAAGGTAGTAATAACAGGAAGGTCAGAAGAAAAAGGTTCAAATCTAGCTGATTCATTAGGAGAAAGTGTTCTTTTTAACAAGTCTGACGTAACTATAGAAAAAGATATTTCTGATTCAATTGATTTTACTGTTAAGTCTTTCGGTCAAATGGATATTTTATTTAATAACGCTGGATATGGAACGGCTGATAACGTAGCTGAGATCACTAAAGAGCAAATTGATTACGGCCTGGGGTTACTCTCAAGCGTTATTTTAGGAATTAAATATGCGGTAGAACCCATGAAGGAAATAGGAGGGGGCTGCATTATCAATAATTCAAGTGTGGCTGCCCATGTTTATGGACAAGGCTCCCCACTTTACTCATCATTGAAAGCGGCCGTATCTCATTACACTAGAATGGCTGGGGTAAGCCTAGGTCCTTTTAACATTCGTGTTAATGCCATCTCTCCTGGAGCCATCGCAACACCTATTTTTTGGGGAGGATCAGCAAGGGCTAACACATTGAGTGATGAAGAGAATGAAAAAAAGTTGGAAAAGCTTAAAGGAAATCTAGCCAAAGCAGTACCATTGGGAATGACAGGTTTAGCGGAAGATATTTCAGAAGCTGCTCTATATCTCGCAAGTGAAGCTGGTAGATTTGTTACTTGTCATGACTTAGTTGTGGATGGTGGAAGGTCAGTCGCTTATAACGAACCACAACATGAAGAGGGTTAATGAAAAAAATACTAATCGCAAATAGAGGCGAAATAGCTATAAGGATTGCTAAATCTTCAAAGGATTTAGGTTTAAAAACTGTAGGAGTCTTTTCTGAAGATGATGCAGATTCTTTGCATATCTCTAGGATGGATGAAAGCTTCCAATTAAAAGAAAAAGGAGTACAGGCTTATTTAGATATCAAAGATATTGTCTCTATTGCTAAAGAAAACCAAATTGACTTAATACATCCAGGGTATGGGTTCCTGAGTGAAAACCCCAACTTCGCTAAAGCAGTCAGATTAGCCGGCATTACTTATGTTGGTCCAGATGAAAAAACGCTTAGGTTATTTGGAGACAAGGTTAGATCTAAAAAATTAGCCGAAGAAAACCAAATCCCTACTATAAAAGGGACTTCCGGCAAGATTACTTACAAAGAGGCTGAAAGTTTTTATAAAAGTTTGAGTAAAAAAGCATCCCTTTTGCTTAAAGCGGTAAATGGAGGAGGAGGCCGTGGTATGCGGTTGGTAGAAAACCCGGATGATCTTAAAGATGCCTACGAACGAGCTTCTTCAGAAGCAAAGACTTCTTTTGGCTCTGAATCATTATTCGTGGAAGAGTATTTAACTAAGCAAAGACATATAGAAGTACAAATACTAGGTGACGGTACTGGTTCTATAACTCATTTTGGTGAAAGGGAGTGTTCGGTCCAAAGACGACATCAAAAAATTATAGAAATAGCTCCAAGTCCAGGTTTGAAACCAGAATACAGAAACAAGATTATTAATGCAGCTGTAAAGTTAGCAGAGTCTACAAATTACAAAGGTTTAGGTACTTTTGAATTTTTAACCAGTGACACCGGCAAGATTTTTAGATTTATTGAAGCAAATGCACGGTTGCAAGTAGAACACACTGTTACCGAACAGATTTATGGAATAGACCTTGTGAAATACCAGATACAAATTGCATTAGGAAAAACACTTAAGCAACTAAAAATAACACAAAGTAATATTCCGGAACCAAAAGGGATTGCCATACAAGCCAGAATCAATATGGAAGTAATGGATAAAAGTGGCAATACAAAACCAACTGGAGGCGTATTCGGAAGATTTGATTTGCCATTTGGACCAGGGGTAAGAGTTGATACCTATGGCTATACCGGTTACCAAACAAATCCTAGTTTTGATTCACTAATCGCTAAAGTTATCACGCATGGTTCAGAAGATAGTTATCAAAAAGCTCTTAATAGGATGAATAGCGCATTAAATGATTTTTATATAGAAGGCATTACAACCAACTTGGATCTTTTGAAGAGCGTCATCAATTATCCAGTGATGAAGAAAAATAAAATTCATACAGGGTTTTTAGAAGAGCATTTAGAAGAGATTTTAAAATCTAAAGAAAGAAAATCTAAAGCTAAAAGAAAAGACCAAAATTTAGCAGGAGCGCAAATCGATAGTGAAGATCCTCTAGCAGTTTTAGATCATGGTAAAGGTTTAATATCGGCAGACTCTCAATCTGAGAATATTGTTGAAATGAGAATCGATGATTTACCAGAAGGAATTGAAGCAATAGAAGCACCCATGCAAGGATTAATGGTGAGCTTCAATGTGAAGACAGGAGATAAGGTTTGGGTAGGAAAAACTATCGCAATTATGGAAGCAATGAAAATGGAACATGAATTGCTATCTGAAGTAAGTGGAGAAGTTACCGAAATTACCGTGGATGAAGGAGATACTGTTTATGAAGGCCATCCTTTAATTTTGATTAAAACTGCTGCAGTTGAAATACCCAAAACTGATCAACATGAAAAACTGGATTTAAATTTTATTAGGCCTGATCTACAAGAAGCCATTGATAGAAAACAAGCAGGTCATGATATTAACAGGCCTGAGGCTGTAGCCAAAAGGAGAAAAACAGGACATAGAACAGCGAGAGAAAACATTAAAGACCTTTGCGATAAAGATAGTTTCATCGAATACGGTTCTGTGGTTTTAGCTGCTCAAAGAAGAAGAAGGACAGAAGAAGATTTAATAAAAAATACTACAGGCGATGGGATGGTTTGTGGATTAGGACATGTAAACAGTGATCTTTTTCCAGAAGAAGATTCAAGGGTAATGGCTATGTCTTATGACTATATGGTATTGGCTGGGACTCAGGGAAAACAAAATCATGCAAAAAAGGACAGAATGTTTGAAATTGCAGAACAAAATAGACTGCCAACAATTCTATTTGCTGAAGGAGGAGGGGGAAGGCCGGGAGATACTGACACCTCTGGTGTAGCAGGCTTAGATTGTTTTGCATTTACTTATTTTGCTCAGTTATCAGGTCTGGTTCCTGTATTGGGAATAACAACAGGAAGGTGTTTTGCTGGAAATGCAGTCTTGTTGGGCTGTTGTGATGTGATTATTGCTACTGAAGATTCTAATATCGGTATAGGTGGACCCGCTATGATAGAAGGAGGCGGCTTGGGAATATTCACACCTGAAGAAGTTGGACCAATGGATGTCCAGGTTCCAAATGGAGTAGTGGATATTGCTGTTAAGGATGAAAAAGAAGCTGTGGCAACAGCAAAAAAATATCTTTCTTATTTCCAAGGAGTTAAAAAAGAGTGGAAAGCACCCGATAAAAGAAAACTTAGATTTGCAGTACCCGAAAACAGACTGCGTTATTACGATATGAGAAAGGTGATAGAAGGTATTGCAGATGAAGATTCTATCCTTGAAATAAGAAGGCATTGGAGTCCAGGCATGATCACCTCATTTATCAGAGTGGAAGGAAGACCAGTTGGCGTTGTTGCCAATAACCCAGGTCACCTCTCAGGAGCTATTGATTCTCCTGGAGCTGACAAAGGCTCAAGATTTATACAATTATGTGATGCTTTCGATATTCCGGTCCTGTCTTTAATAGATTGTCCAGGAATTATGGTTGGACCAGAAAGTGAAAAGTCAGCCCTTGTAAGGCATGCAGCGAGGATGTTTGTTGTAGGTGCAAATATTGAAACTCCTTTGATGTCAGTTGTTATCAGAAAAGCATATGGGTTAGGTGCACAAGCTATGGCAGGAGGCAGTTTTAAAATCCCATTGTTTACTGTGACTTGGCCAACAGGTGAATTTGGAGGCATGGGTTTAGAGGGGGCTGTGAAGTTAGGGTTCCGAAAAGAACTAGAATCTATAAAAGATCCAGCAGAACGAATTAAAACTTACGAGAAAATGGTTGAAGATAGTTACAAAAGAGGTAAGGCCGTTAATATGGCCTCGCATTTTGAATTAGATGATGTAATAGATCCTGCAGATACGCGAAAGTGGATAATGGCAGCCTTGAAGTCTTTGCCTCCTAAAACTGAAAGAAAAGCTAAGAAAAGGCCTAATGTAGATACCTGGTAACAGATACAGCTAAGAGTTATAAATTATTTCTTTAGGGTTTTTTCTGGTTATAGATAGAATCAGTATGACACTCAAAGCACAAATTAATATAGTGCCAATAATTGGGCCCATTACCCAAATGTTGGCATGAAAAGCTGCCTCAAGATCAAAGATCTCTGTTTCAAGAAAGAATATTCCCGTCTGAGCTAATAAAGCACCCAAAAAACCTGCCAATAACCCCAACAAGGCAAACTCTAAAGCAGTAGATTTTTGCAATAAAGAAGTACTTGCTCCAAAGGTTCTGAGTATGGCTGATTGGTGCAATCTTAAGTTAAAGCCATCTTGAATAGTAGCTAGAGTTAAGAACATAGCTGAAAAGATAGTCAATCCAAGAATTACCTCTAAAGCTTTTGAGACTTGTTCTATGATGTCATTAACCTGATCAATAATTGCATCTATCGATAAAACAGAAACAGTTTTGAATTCAGACATAAATTCACTAATTACCTTATCTTTCTCTTTCGGGACGTGCAGCGAAGTAATATAGGTAGCTTGACTATTTTTAAAAATTTCGGGAGGCCCAATCACAAAAAAGTTTGGAGAAAAATTATCCCAATTAACCTCTCTCGTATTTTGGATATAAGTATCAATTTCTTGGTCAGCAAAGAAAACCTTAACTGGGTCTCCAATATCTAGACCGTATCTAGCAGCTATATCATTTGAAATTGAGAGGCCGTCTGACGAATTTCCTTTAAACCACTCACCTGAAATCACTGTATTACCTAGGGGTAATTCACTTGACCAAGTGGCATTGAAATTTCTATCAATTGGTTTAGACATCTCTTCACCTTCTTTAGGTAGCTTAATGATTACTGTATTTGTAATAGGATAGAAAGTGCTCTCTTCTATTTCATTTTCTTCTAAAAAAGAAGAAATAGAATTCAAGTCAGACTTACTAATATTAATTAAGAAATTATTTGGGGAGTCAGGGGGTAATGTTGACTCCCAGGTTGACATTAAGTCCGTCCTGGCAGAAAAAGCTATTAGGCTTAGCCCAATTGCCATGGTGAAAGCCAGCACTTGCAGAGAATTTGTGTATTTTCTTCTGTGCAATTCAGACCAAGCCAGAGAGAGTGGATTGTTAGCCCCTAAACCAAGCCTGGTTGTGCTGCGAAAGAAACTTAAAATGATTCCATAACCTAAAACAAAAATGAAAAGAATAGTGAAAAATACTATGGAAGAAAGTAAAAGCCTTTCTGTATATAAGAAAACAAGTAAAAACATAGCTGACAAGGCTAAAGCGAACATAAGATAAGAACTACTTGAAGTTTTAGACTCCTCTCTTCTAAGTATGTTTAAAGGAGAGATTTTTACCAATTTAACAAGATTTGGGTAAACAAAACCTATTAGACAAATAAATACTGTTAAAGAAGATATTAACAAAGGCTGTAATCCTGGTGTTGGCAGGTCAGTTGGAAAATATTGTTTCAAAATTCCAGTAAACCCTTCTTGCATAAACCAGCCCAAAATTAAGCCAAAAAAGATAGCAAAAACACCTAATTCAATAAAAATTAAAGAATAAAGCAGTCTAATTTCCCAAGATTCTGTGCCTAAGCTTTTCAAAATAGCCACGTATTCAATATGACGACGAGCGAATCTTTGTGAACTCATCCCAACAGTAAAAGAGGCCATGAGCACTGCCAGAAGGCCACCGAGTA
>JAKUUL010000002.1 GCA_022447025.1 SAR86 cluster bacterium
CAGCAGAAGTAATTATGACTAAACTTCATGCAGGAGGAAAATTTGATGATAACTCATACAAGGTTTCGGGAGGATTACATGGTGTAGGAGTCTCTGTTGTCAACGCCCTCTCTAAGAAGCTTCACTTAACAATTAGGAGAGACGGTAAGGTCTTTGAACGACACTACTCAGATGGGGTTCCTAAGGCTAAACTCAAAGCGACAGGAAAAAGCGAAACCACAGGAACAGAAATTAAACTAACCCCCTCTACAGAGACATTTACTAATGTGGTTTTTGATTTTGATATCTTGGCAGCAAAATTAAGGGACCTTTCTTTTCTTAATGCAGGCTTAAAAATAATTCTTGTAGACCAGAGAGTAGATAAGAAAAAGAAATTTGAACACAAAGGAGGTTTGTCAGAATTTGTTGAATATCTTAATGGAAAACGAAACACTATAAATTCAATTTTTCACTTTAGTAAAGAAAACAAAGAAGGTATTTCTGTAGAAGTAGCTCTTCAATGGAATGATGGCTATCAAGAAAACGTTAACTGTTATACCAACAACATTATTCAAAGAGATGGAGGTACTCATTTAGTGGGTTTCAGAACTGCCTTAACCAGGGCGATAAATAAGTATATGGATAAAGAAGGGCTTCTAACAAAAGAAAAAGTTTCTGCCTCAGGAGATGACGCAAGAGAGGGATTAGTTGCTGTAGTTTCTGTAAAAGTACCAGACCCTAAATTTTCTTCGCAAACAAAAGACAAATTGGTGTCGTCTGAAATTAAACCCATAGTAGAACAGGCGGTATATAAACACCTCTCCGGTTACCTTTTAGAAAAACCAGCGGAAGCTCGAATGATCGCCACAAAGATAATTGAAGCAGCACGAGCAAGGGAAGCGGCAAGACAGGCCAGAGAGCTAACCAGAAGAAAGGGTGTCTTTGACGGGGGAGGCTTACCAGGAAAGCTTTCAGACTGTACTGAAAAAGACCCTGGAAAGTCAGAAGTTTATTTAGTTGAGGGAGAGTCTGCTGGAGGCTCTGCAAAACAAGGAAGGGACAGAAAGTTTCAGGCCATTCTTCCTTTAAGAGGCAAGATAATTAATGTAGAGAAGGCAAGAATAGACAAGGTTCTTTCATCAAGCGAGATCATAACAATAATAACGGCCCTAGGATGTGGCATAAAAGGAGAAGATTGGCAGCCTGAAAAACTTAGGTATCACAGAATAATAATAATGACAGATGCTGATGTAGATGGCTCTCATATAAGAACATTGCTTTTAACATTTTTCTACAGACAAATGCCCGAGCTATTAGAGAAGGGTTTTATTTATACTGCACAGCCGCCTCTCTATAAATTAAAGAAAGGAAAACAGGAGGTGTACGTCAGAGACGACGAAGAGTTAAGGGAACAGCTTCTCGCAGAAGTTCTAGATGAGACAAGACTGGTCCTGAATAAAAAAGGCGAATCAATTGGAGGTGGGGCTTTGAGCAAACTTATCTCCCAACATCAAAAAGCCCAAGACTCAGTAATTTCACTAACCCATCAATATCCCGAAGAAATCCTACAAGCAAGCATGTATGTAAAACAGTTACCCGATCTTAAAAACGACAAAAAAGTAAAAAGCTGGAGCAAGAAACTTCAGGAGAGACTTAACGACTCAACGCTAAATGGATCCAGGTGGGAAGTTAAGGCAAAAAAGAACAACGAACAAAAAATTACTGAACCTGAGGTTGTTTTATACCGCCATGGTTCTGAAACAACCTGGAAGCTTCTGCCTGGATTTTTTAGGTCAAAGGCCTATAAAGACATCTGTTCTTTTGGCGAACATATAAATGGGTTGTTGAATAAAGACTCATACTTTGAATTAAATGGTACTAAATTTAATGTACACAATTTCTCTAGCTCAGTGAGCGATCTAGTGGAAGCCGCGAAGAAATCTTTCACAATGTCTAGATATAAGGGGCTGGGAGAAATGAATGCCGATCAACTTTGGGACACAACCATGGACCCTGAAGCAAGGCTTCTGGGACAGGTAACCATCGAAGATGCTCAAACAGCAGATGAACTATTTAATTCATTGATGGGAGATGATGTAGAGCCACGGAAAATCTTTATTGATGAAAATGCTAAGTTTGTTGTTAACCTAGATGTCTAGTTGTTGAGCTTTATTAGTTCAAGCTTTTGTCTTGCCCATTCTTCCATTTTTTTTGCTGCTTCTGCACTTGACTCTATATTCTCTACAGGAGCTCCAATGGTAAGATTAATTTTTCCAGGAAACTTTAAAAATCTATGGGCAGGCCAACAGTCACCAGAGTTATGAACTATAGGAAGTACGGGGACCTGCATTTTTTTTGCTAACTCGAATCCACTTCTTGCATACCTTCCTATTTCCCCTGGGTCTTTTCTTGTTCCTTCAGGAAAATTTAAAACTGAAAACCCCTTTTTTATCCTCTTCTCGCCTTCTCTAAGAGCCGTTTTTAGTGCTACAGCAGGATTGCCTCTATTTATGGCTATAGGCCTGAGTAAAGCAAGCGCCCACCCCCAGACAGGGATAAATAATAACTCCCTCTTTAAAAGGGTCGTCATGGGGAAGAAAAAATATTGATAAAAAAATGTTTCCCATTGGCCCTGGTGGTTCGAAGCAATTACAAAAGGGGCATTGGGTATGTTCTCGCTTCCTTCAATTACCACTTCAATTTTACAAGATTTATAAAGGGCCCAATTTGCAAATCTTGGCCAAGCAGATAAAAACTTAATTCTATTGCTTATATTTAAGAAGGGCCCTATTAAGCAACCAGCAAGTCCAGCCAGCAAGCCAGACAAAAGATAAATAATATAAAAAGAGAGTGATCTAAGATAAATCATTGAAGGCTAAACCTAAGCCTCCAAAACATAATGAACCGCATCCAAAAGATTGTTAAAGCATCTTTCTTCAGGGGGGCAGTGCTTTGAAGATAATGACCTCTCTCCATAACCAGTTTTAACCAAAAGAGGAATGCAACCATAATTAATAGCACACAACACATCAGATTCTTTGTCCCCAATAAAAAAACTATTTTTCAAAGAACAGCCCAGTGTTTCTTCAATTTCATTTAAAAGCCCGGTCTCCGGTTTTCTACAAGAACATTTCTCTTCTGGAGCATGAGGACAAAAGGCAACATGGTCTATCTTGCCACCTGCTTCCTGCACTAACAAAGACATGTGATCGTGAACGGCTTGGAGCTGTTTCTCATTAATAATTTTTTTACTTATACAAGCTTGGTTCGTAGCTATAACAACATTGAAGCCTGAATCAGTTAATTTCTTTATGGCTAACAAGCTACCCTCTATGGGCTTGAATTCCTCTTTTTTTGTAACATAACCCCAAAGGTCTTCATTGATAACCCCATCTCTGTCTAGCACGATAGGTTTAGGGGAAGATTCAGACACTTACTTTAATATCTCCTGAAGATAAGCACTCGTTTCTTTTTGATGAATCCTTTCTTGTTCCATGCTGTCTCTGTTTCTGACCGTTACGGTTTGGTCTTCAAGAGTTTGAAAATCTAAAGTAATGCAAAGTGGTGTTCCAACTTCATCGTGCCTTCTGTAGCTTTTACCAATATTTCCTGAATTCTCTAATAATACTCTACCAAGCCCAAGTCCTTGTAACTCACCCTTAAGATTAGCTGCAGCTGAAACTAAGTCTTCATTGTTCTTCTTAAGGGGAATAACTGCTGCTTTTATTGGAGAAAGGTGAGGTTTGAGCGAAAGAACTGTTCTTTCTTTTCCATCTTCTAATTCTTGGACCTCATAGGCTTCATTTAAAACAGCTAAAACACCTCTATCAACCCCAGCAGCAGGTTCAATTACATAGGGAACAATCCATTCTTTGGTTTCTCTGTCTTGAATAGCAAGTTTTGCATTAGAAGAAGAGTTTTTAACCACCTTGGCTTTTATAGAAAACTCAGATTGGTTTTTTGTATGAGAGCCCAAGTCGAAGTCAGTTCTATTGGCCACTCCCTCTAGTTCTTCTAAGCCATGGGGGAATTTATACATAATATCTATTGTAGACTTGGAATAATGTGCCAATTCTTTATTTGGTACATCATATAAATCAAGCTTTTCTTCAGAAACACCTTGTTTTGACCACCATTTCAGTCTGTTTTTTACCCAAAATTGATGCCATTCTTCATCTGTTCCGGGTTTTACAAAGAACTCTAGCTCCATTTGTTCCATTTCCCTTACCCTAAATATAAAATTTCTTGGAGTGACCTCATTTCTAAAGGCCTTTCCTATTTGTGCTATGCCGAATGGCAAACTTTTAGAGGTAGAGTCAACAACATTTTTAAAGTTCGTAAAAGTTTGTTGTGCTGTTTCAGGCCTTAGATAGGCAAAAGAACTTCCATCATCTATAGGGCCGACATTGGTTTTAAACATTAGATTAAAGGGCCTGGGTTCTGTTAGGTCTTTAGAACCACAAGAAGGGCAGGCTGACTTCTCTAAATGATCAGCTCTCCATCTTGAGTTACAAGACCTGCAATCAACAAGCGGGTCTGTAAATGTCTCCTCATGGCCTGATTGTTTCAATACCTCTGGATTAGTTAAAATTGCAGCATCTAATCCCTCAACATCGTCTCTCTCGTAAACCATTGATCTCCACCAGGCCTGCTTTAGATTGTTCTTTAATTCAACACCCAGCGGCCCATAGTCGAACAATCCCTGAAGCCCCCCATAGATTTCATTTGTTTGAAAAATAAAGCCTCGGCGCTTACAAAGAGCTACAAGTTCTTCCATTGATTTGGCTGGCATATTTAAATTAAGATTTATTATTGTAGTAAGTACTTACTATCATTTATATACTATTTAATAAGGACTTTCAAAAGTTGAATGTTTAAACCTCTTGTATTCCCAAGCGTACTGCTCAGGAGCTTTCATTATACATTTTTCTAGTTCTCTATTCATAAGATTTACGCCATCTTGAACATCTAAATCATTCAGTTGGTTTATCTTTTCACTAAAAATAATTCTAAATCCTTGGCCCCTACTCTGTCTTAAGCAGACAACTGAATGGCACGGACTTTTGGTCTTTTTTGATAGGGTAGAGATAAGGGACACAGTAAGTGCAGAGACACCAAAAAAGCTTGAAATAATCCCATTACTTTTTTTTGGTACCTGGTCACTAGCCATCATTATTAAATTACCCTCTCTGAGTGTAATTAGTGAAGACTTAACTCCCCCAGAATCTGCCTTTACCATGTTTGCGCCCATCAAGTCTCTAGCACTGTTCATAATTGAATCTAGGGCAGAAATTTTAGCAGGGGTATATGGAATCGTGCTTTTAAAGTTATTAGCAACAAAGTTTATAAGAATTTCTATATTGCCTATATGCGGAGTAAATAAGATTACTCCCCTACCTTCTTCTAAACTTCTTAAAATTAGATCCTTTCCCTCTACCTCCACCAATTTGTTTATGTCAAGTTTAGGGTAAGCAATCCAAGACTTTCCTGATTCAAATAAGCTTTTAGAGGTCTCTTTTAAGCTTTTTCTAGTTAAAATATCGATTTCCTTCGGAGTTTTGTCAGGAAAACATAATTTTAAGTTAGTTTTTGTGGTGTTTTTTATAGAATTTGGAACAATTGATAGCAAAAAACCACTTATTTCACCCAAAAAATGTATATATTTAAGTGAAATATAGCTAAAAAGGGTTAAAAATAGCTTTAAAAGGCCATTAAGCATGTATTTTTACCTATTTTTTCCAAAAAGCGGGCGTAAAAAGAACTAAAAGTGTAAATATTTCTAATCTGCCTAGAATCATAGCTATAGACAAACCAATTTTTGAGTAATCATTAAGTGATTGATAGTTATTTGCTACATCACCTAAGCCAGGCCCCAGATTATTCAATGTAGCTCCAACAGCTGAAAATGAAGTAATAAAATCATTTCCTTGTGCTAATAAAAACATAAATAAGATAATAAAAACAATAACATAGATGGAAAAGAATCCCCAAACTGACTCTGCAATTCTTGGGCTAATAGCTTTTTTCCCTAATTTTATTGAAATTACTGCATTGGGATGAATCAATTTAGTTATTTCTCCAGCGCTTTGCTTTGCAAGAACAAGAGTCCTTATAACCTTTATGCCCCCACCAGTAGACCCAGCACAGGCACCAATAAAAGCTGTAAGAAGAAGTAAGATAGGAACAAATAGAGGCCAACTTGAGTAATTTGACGTAAGAAAACCTGTAGTTGTAGCTATTGAAACAACTTGAAAGGCGCTTTCTTGTATCAAATTATCTCCTGGGCTTTCTAGATATATACCTAGAGTTAGAAAAGTTAATGCAAAAGCAGACAAAAGAATAAAAAAGTAAGCTTTAACTTCTGAGTCATATAAATAATGTAGAAGCCTTCTTTTAGTCCAGGCAATATAGTGAAGGCCAAAGTTTATACCGGCTATAACCATAAAGATTACAGCTGTCCACCTGATGCTGGACTGTGAAAAGAAACCAAAACTCTCGTCATGAGTCGAAAAACCACCGATAGATACTGTTGAAAAGGAATGACAAATTGCATCATAAGTCGTCATTCCAAAAAATTTATAGAAAGCAGCACAAAGAATAGTCATTGTCAGGTACACATACCATAAGGCCTTGGCAGTTTCTTTAATTCTGGGAGTTAATTTCGCATCTTTTAAGGGCCCTGGTGTCTCTGCTTTATATAACTGCATACCCCCAATGCCCAATAGCGGCAATACAGCTACAGCTAACACGATTATGCCCATGCCCCCTAACCATTGCAGAAGTTGTCTGTAAAACAGTATAGATCTAGGGAGCTCATCAAGGCTTGTTAAAACTGTTGCCCCGGTTGTGGTCAATCCAGATATAGATTCAAACAAAGAATCTACTAAAGTAATTTCTAGTTCTTCTGCGAAAATAAATGGAAATGAACCGAAAATCGCTAAAACTGTCCAAAAAAGTACTGTTATGATAAATCCATCCTTAGTCCTTAGGTCTTCTTTTCTAGAAGAATTAGTAATATAGAGAAGAAAACCACAGAGAAAGGTGGCTAAAAGAGTATTAAAAAATACTTTAATTAGGCCGATTTCATCATAATAATAGGCTACAGCAGCAGGAAATAGCTGGGCTGTACTAAATAACATTAAAAGTATGCCCAGAATTCTAAGGGTGTATAGAAAATTCATTTCAGCTTATTGATAAGGGGAAAAAATATCTTTAATTTGGGGTAGAAGCTTCTTGTCAGTTAAAAAAAGTATAACATGATCATTTTCGCGTAATTTAACGTTATCATGGGCGATTTTAGCCTTGTTTTTGCGGATGATAGCACCAATTGTTGCTCCTAAAGGTAGCTTTATAGTCCCCAGCTCTTTACCTACAACATCTCCATTCCCATTGGGAGAGGGCCTTACAATAGTTTCTATGGCTTCAGCTACTCCCCTTCTTAAAGAATGTACCTTTACAACTTCATCTCCCGCTAGTTCTGAAAGGAAGGTACCTATAGTGATTTGAGAAGGAGCAATAGCAACATCTATACTTTTTCCTTGAACTAAATCTACATAAGCTTCGTTATTAATGAGAGCAATAACTTTATGGGCACCCATCTCCTTTGCCAACATACAAGACATAACATTGGCTTCATCATCATTTGTCACGGCAACAAACACATCGCAGTCTTCTATGTTTTCTTCATGCAGTAGAGACTTATCGGAAACATTCCCCTCTAAAACAATTGTGTCTAGTAAGCTTTCAGAGATTTTTTTTGCTCTGGAGGGGTCAGACTCAATAATTTTTACCCTGTGGTTGTCTTCAATTTGTTCTGCAAGACTGCTTCCAATTTTTCCTCCACCAGCTATAACAACGTACTTATAGGGATCTTCTTTTGTCCTCATTTCATTTATAACCCTTTTTGCATCTTTTTTTCTAGCAATAAAAAATACCTCATCACCTGCCATAACTGTAGTTGTGCCTTTTGGGATAATGGCACCACCACTTCTAAAGATTGCTGCAACACGTGTGTCTACGTTAGGCATGTGTTTTTTTAGATCAGCTATCTCGTGGCCAATCAAAGGGCCTCCACTGACAGCCCTAACTCCCACCAGATATAACAAGCCATCTCCAAATTCTAGAACTTGCAAGGAACCCGGGGTGTCTATTAAGGCCTGAATATGATTTGTAATAAGCTTTTCAGGACTTACAACTATGTCAACAGGTATAACTCCTGCATCAATTGCTGCTTTAGTTTTATTTTGTAAGTAAGAAGATTCTCTAATCCTAGCGATTGTTTTAACATTCGGTGACAGAACCTTAGACATTAGACTAGAAACAATATTAATTTCATCACTGCCTGTAACGGCAACAACCATATCTGCTTCCTTAATGCCCGCATTCACTAATGTGGTGGGATAAGAGCAACTTCCAACTATGGTACTTATGTCTGCTTCTTCTTCCAGATGATGAAGTGTAGCTGGGTTTTCATCAACAACCGTAATGTCGTTGTCCTCTTTAGACAATGAAATGGCCAGTGTGCTTCCAACTGTGCCTGCCCCAAGAATAATTATCTTCAAAAGTTTTCCTTCCCGGAAATCAAGTTTTTTCGATTATAAACCTATTTATGATCCTAACTATTATTTTTCAAGGGAACTTGAAAACTTTTTTTCCTGAACTATTTTTTCTTTATTACCTTTTATAAAGTCTTTGGCATCAACGGGCAGCTTGCTCTCGATTTGAAGGCGATGAATTCTTAGACGCTTGCGATTAAGACAACCCACGTAAAGACGATTTTCATCTGAGGTATAAATTTTTCCAGGTGATAATTCTTTAGGTGCATCCTCAAGACTTGCATTTAGAATTTTTACTCTTTTATTTCCTAAAAAAGTAAAAGATCCATACTTGGGGAATAGGGCTCTTATTTTTCGTTCTATCAATTCAGCAGATTCAGAATCCCAAAGTATTTCAGTTTCTTGCCTTTCAATTTTTTCGGCGTAAGTAGCTTTACTAGAATCTTGGCCTAACTCCGCAACTTTTCTTGAAGAAATATCCTCTAGAAATTTTAAGAGATTTAATTCACTTAAGTTTTGGTATTTTTTTTCTAGAGACTCAGAGTTCTCTTCTGATTCTATGGGGCAAGGAAGTAATTTCATGATAGGACCTGTGTCCAAGCCTTCATTCATTCTCATATAAGTAATTCCGCCTTCAGTGTCTCCTTCCATGAGAGTTCTTTCTATAGGGGCAGCACCCCTCCACCTTGGAAGCAATGAAGCATGAATATTAATGCAGCCAAACTTGGGCAAGTTGATAAATTCTTTAGGCAAAATTAGACCATAAGCTACTACTAAAATTAATTCAGGCTCTATCTCCTTAAGCCGATCAATGACATCGGTGTTCTTTTTTAAACTTTTTGGTTGTAGAACTAAAATTTGATTTTCTTGTGCAAGAGCCTTTACCGGCGATACATTTATTTTTTTCCCTCTGCCTGACTCTCTGTCAGGCTGTGTAAGAACAGCTGCCACTTCATTTTCACTCTTTACAAGCAAATCTAGATGGAAAGCTGAAAATGTTGGGGTGCCGGCAAAAACTATCTTCATTTTAAACCGCTGTTCTAGATATTTTTATTAGCTTCTGTTTAATTCTTTGTCTTTTTAAATTAGACAAAAAATCTACAAATATCTTTCCGTCCAGATGATCCATTTCATGTTGTACAGCCACTGCTAACAGGTCTTCTGCTTCTATAGAAAACTCTTCTCCACCTAAGTTCAGGGCAGTTATTTTTATTTTAGCTGGCCTAGAAACTTCTTCAAAAAAACCAGGAACAGACAAACAGCCCTCGCCGTAAGTCTTTTCTTCTTGTCCTAGAACTTCAACAGATGGGTTGATAAAAATCATAGGACTATCTTTTTCTTCACTTACATCCACTACCAAGATCCTTTTATGAATATTAACTTGTGTGGCCGAAAGGCCAATGCCCTTGCCCTCATACATCGTTTCTAAAAGATCATTACAAAGGGTTTTAATTTCTTCATTTATATCAAGGACATCTTTAGCGACAGTTCGCAAACGTTGGTCTGGAAAAATTAAAATCTTTAATAGGGCCATTGCTTATATTTTAACCGCGTGGATTATATTAGAATACGACTTCTTAAATTATAAGGAGAAAAAGTGACTGCTACAGTTTCAATCATTATGGGGTCTGAATCTGACTTAGGTTTAGCAGAGAAATGTGGAGAAGTATTAAGCTCTTTATCTATAGACTTCACTATAAACGTTTTTTCTGCTCACAGAACGCCTGACCTACTCCATAAGCACTTAGAAGAGGCAGAAAAGGGGGGTACTAAAATATATATAGCTATAGCTGGATTAGCAGCCCACCTAGCGGGAGCCATAGCCTCAAAAACTGTCAAACCGGTCATAGGAATTCCTGGAGATGGGGGTCCTTTAAATGGGTTTGATTCACTTTTATCAACCGTTCAAATGCCAAAAGGAGTTCCAGTCGCGACAGTCGCTATAGGCTCAGCTGGCGCAGCTAACGCTGGATATTTAGCAGCACAAATGCTTTCCATCAACTCGAAAGAAATAGCAGACACTCTTAATTCAATAAGGGAAGCTAATAAGCAGCAAATTGCTGAAGTTAATAAAAAACTCTCAGAAAAATAACCATGAAGGGGCTTCAAACCGCTTTAGCTGATTTAAAGCTAGGCAAGATCATTGCCTATCCTTCGGAAGGAGTTTGGGGCCTGGGGTGTGACCCACAGAATGAAGAGGCCGTTTATAAATTACTTAAATTAAAGAAAAGGCCTGTGAGCAAAGGATTAATATTAGTAGGCAGCAATATAGAACAAATGAAGCAGTACATTAATATAAATAAGTACAAAGAGAAGTTAATATCAAAGTGGCCCGGACCCCATACCTGGATTGTTCCTACAGAAGATACTCCTGTGTGGATAAGAGGAAAGTATGACTCGGTGGCTTTAAGGGTTTCAAGTCATCCCACAATTGTAGAAATTTGTGACAAGTTTGAAGCTGCCATTGTTTCAACATCAGCCAACATACAGGGCAAAAAACCTTTAAGAACAAAGCAGGAAGTGGAGAAAAACTTTGATCAACTGAGTATAGTTGAGGGGTCTTTGGGTAGTTTAAAGGGTTCTACTCCCATTCAAGATGTTGTAACTGAAAGGTGGATAAGAGATTAAATTAATAATGAAAAAGTTTGCGGTCATAGGTCAGCCAATTAAACACTCCCTTTCTCCTAGGATTCACTCTGAATTTGCTAAAGACACAGGGGTTGATATTTCTTATGAAGCAATAGAAGTAGACCCAAAAAACTTTAAACAAGAGACAATAAAATTATTTAAAAATGGGTATGAAGGACTCAACGTAACGCTACCTTTAAAAGAACTGGCTTTTGGCTTAGCAGACGAAATAAGTGAAATGGGGGCAGAAACAGGGGCAGTAAACACCCTGTGGAAAGATAAGGACAAAATATTTGGTGACTCAACTGACGGTAAGGGTCTTTTAGAAGATATTGTCAATAATCAAATTTCTCTTAAAGACAAGGAGTTAGTAATTTTAGGTGCTGGAGGAGCTTCCCGTTCTATTATTCCCAGCATCATCAGTTTAGGTCCCAAAAAAGTAACGCTACTTAATAGAACTTTTGATCGGGCTTCAGATTTAGCAAAACAATTTGGAAATAAAGGAGTAGAAGTAGAAGCCTTAAGGGCAAATGAAACTCCTGAAGGAAAGATTGAGGGAATTATAAATACTACTTCAGCAGGCATAACAGGGGGTAATTTCATATTCAATCCTAAACTCTTTAACGAGGTCAGTTGGACCTATGATCTAAGTTATTCAAAAGAAGCAACTCCCTTCAATAAATTAGCAAAAAATTTAGGTGTACAAATATGTCTAGATGGACTGGGTATGCTAGTAAACCAAGCAGCGGCTAGCTTTCAAATTTGGACAGGCATAGAACCAGAAACAAATAGAGTTCTCAACTCGATAAAAAGCAGCCTTTAAAAAGATTTCTTTTCTTTGTCATAAGACTACAAAAATTTTTTTTTGCCCCCATTTTTATTTTGAATGGATTGATAATATTGGTTGTTCGCTCAGACCCCTTAGGATAAAATCCGCGCGGATTCTGCTCGCTCTAACCTAAAGATATAAATGAATTTATGAAGTCAATTTCAAGGGTTACAAGGAAGTTCATATACGCTCTTCTATTTTTAGCGCCTACTTCAGTTTTTTCTGAAGCCTCAGATTACAACATGCCAGTTGGGGTAACTGAAGTAAGCAAGGAAATCTTTGATCTTCACATGTTAATCATGTGGATATGTGTGTGGATAGGGGTGGTTGTATTTGGGATTATGTTCTATTCCCTCTTTAAGTATAGGAAATCTACAGGAGCTAAGGCTTCAAAAATTGACGATCACTTCTGGCTTGAAATTACTTGGACTGTAGCGGCAACATTAATTTTAGTCGGGATGGCAATTCCCTCTACCACAGTTATGATAAAGGCTTACGATGATAGGGAAGGAGATATCAATATCATGGTAACTGGATACCAGTGGAAGTGGCAGTATAAATACCTAGAAGACGATATTAGTTTTTTTAGTAATCTATCAACCTCACAAGAACAAATAGATAATGACATTCCTAAGGGAGAGTTTTATCTTTCAGAAGTAGATGAGCCTTTAGTTATCCCGATAAATAAAAGAATACGATTCCTTATTACAGGAAACGACGTTATTCATTCCTGGTGGGTTCCTGATTTTGCAGTAAAACAAGACGCAGTTCCGGGATTTATTAATACCGCCTGGACTAATGTTCCAAAGCCTGGCATTTATAGGGGGGCATGCACCGAGTTATGCGGTATCAAGCACGCATTCATGCCTGTGGTTGTAAGGGCGGTTGAACAAGAAGAATACGATGCCTGGGTAGTCGAGAAAATAGCATTAGCTGAAGCAGAAAGACTTCTTAATGAAAAGGTTTGGACCAAAGCAGAACTTGTGGAAAGGGGCGAGGGAGTCTACCTAAAAAATTGTGTCGCATGTCACCAAACAAACGGACAAGGACTGCCCCCAGTATTTCCTGCGCTTGTTGGTAGCGAAATAGTTATGAGAGACAAAACAAGAAATATAGAAATCTTAATGGAAGGAGTACGAGGGGCTGCCATGCAGTCTTTTGCTAACCAGCTATCAGAAGTGGATATGGCTTCTGTAATAACTTATACCAGACAGTCCTGGAGTAATGGAAAAAATGGAGATGGTGAAATAATAATTCCCCAAGAAATAGTAGATTACAAAAACAAAGTAGATCTTTAAATTATAGGAATAGACCAGAGAAGATGAGCACAATAGTAGAAACACACGACGATCATGGTCATCACGGTCCGGCTAAAGGACTTACCAGATGGCTGTACACAACAAACCATAAAGACATTGGGACACTTTATCTGTGGTTTAGTTTTCTAATGCTATTTATAGGTGGCGCTATGGCGATGGTCATTAGAGCAGAGCTTTTTGAGCCTGGTTTACAAATAGTGCAACCCGAGTTCTTTAATCAGATGACCACTAACCACGGCCTTATAATGGTTTTCGGCGTCATCATGCCGGCTTTTGTCGGTTTGGCTAACTGGATGATTCCAATGCAAATTGGAGCACCCGACATGGCCCTTCCTAGATTAAATAATTTAAGTTTTTGGCTACTGCCTATGGCTTTTGGAATTTTAATCTCTACTTTATTTATGCCGGCTGGAGGGCCTAACTTTGGTTGGACCTTCTATGCACCGCTTTCGACAACCTACGCTCCGGATACAGTGACATTCTTTATATTTTCAGTGCATGTAATGGGAGCTTCTTCCATTCTAGGCTCTATTAACATCATTACTACAATATTAAATATGAGAGCCCCGGGTATGACTCTTATGAAAATGCCATTATTTGTGTGGAGTTGGTTAATAACAGCCTATTTGTTAATAGCAGTAATGCCAGTATTGGCAGGGACTGTAACCATGATGTTAATGGATATCCATTTTGGTACTAGTTTTTTTGATGCTGCAGGCGGTGGAGATCCAGTTTTATTCCAGCATATTTTTTGGTTCTTCGGTCATCCAGAGGTTTACATAATGATTCTGCCTGCTTTTGGTATTGTTTCTCACATAATAGAAACCTTTTCTAGGAAACCTATTTTTGGCTATTCCTCGATGGTCTACGCTTTAACTTCTATAGCTGTTCTTTCTTTTGTAGTCTGGGCTCACCACATGTTTACTGTTGGAATGCCACTAGCTGGGGAGCTTTTCTTTATGTACTCAACCATGCTTATAGCCATTCCTACAGGGGTAAAGGTTTTTAACTGGGTAGCCACTATGTTTAGGGGATCAATAAGCTTTGAAACACCCATGTTGTTTGCTATAGCATTTGTATCCTTATTTACCATAGGCGGATTTTCAGGATTGATGCTGGCTATTGTTCCAGCTGACTTTCAATATCACGATACTTATTTTGTAGTGGCTCACTTCCATTATGTGCTTGTACCAGGATCCTTATTTGGAATTATTGCTGGTGTTTATTATTGGCTACCAAAATGGACAGGGAACATGTACGACGAAACGCTCGGAAAACTGCATTTTTGGCTATCATTCTTTTCTGTAAATCTAACCTTTTTCCCAATGCACTTTGTGGGCCTTGCCGGCATGCCAAGAAGGTATCCTGACTACGCTCTGCAATTTGCAGACTTTAACGCAATAGTATCGGTAGGGGCCTTTATTTTTGGATTCACTCAATTGTTATTACTTTTTATAGTAATTAAATCAATTAGGACGGGTAAAAAGGCTTCCGATGAAGTTTGGGAAGATACTAAAGACTGGGGGTTAGAGTGGACACTGGATTCACCTCCTCCATATCACAGCTTTACCGTTCAACCAGAAGTTAAGTAATGAAAGACTCGAAACAAACTGTAAAGAAATTAGCACTGCTAACAGTGGGTATGTTTGCTTTTGCTTTTTTGCTGGTCCCTATTTACGACGTCTTTTGTGAAATCACGGGACTAAATGGAAAAATAGAAGGGCCTTCTACACTCTCTTCTGTAAACATAGAAGAAGTCGACAAAAGGGAAATGTTAATTCAATTTGTGACTCACAATAATGAAGCCATGCCCTGGACTTTCACTTCGGAGATCTCACAATTGAGAATTAAAACAGGCGTTCAACAAAGTGTCATGTTTGTATTTGAGAACAAGACCTCTGAAGACATGGTAGGACAGGTCATTCCAAGTGTTAGCCCTGGAAGAGGTGCTGAATATTTCCACAAAACAGAGTGCTTTTGTTTTGAGCAGCAAAAACTATTAGCGGGCGAAAGAGTGGAGCTCCCTGTTGTTTTTATTGTGGACCCGAATATTCCTCTAGATATTGGCTCACTGAGCCTAGGCTATACCTTGTTTGATATAACAGATCAGCTAAGCGAGAATCAAATAGCGGCTTTGTAGGAGATAATAGATGTCCAGTCCACAACCATACTACGTACCCGAATCAAGCAAGCTTCCTTTTGCAATGGCTGTAACCATGTTGGTTTTAATTATTGGAGCCTCAACTACAGTTAAACCTGAACTAGGCCCCTTTGGTGACAATTCTTATTTAGTTTTACTTACAGGTTTCTTAATGATGTGGACAACAATGTTTTTCTGGTTTTCGCAAGTAGTTAAAGAGAACAACGAAGGCTTGAATAACAACATGTTGAATAATTCTTATTACTACGGAATGGCTTGGTTCATATTTTCTGAAGTAATGTTTTTCTTCGCTTTCTTCCTGGCGCTTGGATACATCAGGATGTTTGCTGTGCCTTGGTTAGGAGGAGAAGGGGAAAAGGGGATTGCAAACATGTTATGGCCTGGTTTTGAAGCCCATTGGCCTTTAATGATTACTCCTGACCAAGCTGCTTTCCCAGGACCAGCAGAGGAAATGTCTCTTGGTACTGCTTATTCTCATGGCGGGTTAGCAGGAGTTTTGGGCTGGATACCCCTTTATAACACTGTGCTTCTTCTTACCTCTAGCGTTACTGTGCATATCGCCCACATTGGATTAAAGAACGGTAACAGAAAACAATTTAATTTGTGGTTGGCAATAACTTTGGTGCTGGGATATGCCTTTGTTGCCTTACAGGCCTATGAATACTATGAAGCCTATACCCATATGGGCTTAACTCTTAAGACTGGTGTCTACGGGACTACCTTCTTTATGTTAACCGGTTTCCACGGTTTTCATGTGTGCTTGGGTGCAATAATTTTAACCGTTATGCTTATAAGGGGTCTAAAAGGACATTTCAGTCACGACGACCAATTTGGGTTTGAAGCCGGTTCTTGGTATTGGCACTTTGTGGATGTGGTTTGGATTTGTCTTGTAGCTTTTGTTTATGTGATGTGATTAAGATCCAGGACCAATCTGACCTGTGATCAAGCCATACAGAATTGTGGAAAACAACACCACCGCAATTGAAACTCTAATGCCCAAACTATAAGCAGTTCGTTTTGTTTTGCCTTTATCTTTAATGAGAAAAAAGCCGCCGCTGAAAAGACTCAAAAGCATGGCAACAATTAAGAAAAGTATAAAATACTTGATCATAGTGAAGAGCGAAGTATACAAGTATTAAAAATTAAATATGATTAAATTTCTTAAAAATAGCTTCAACCCTGGGGTATGGATGACCTGTTTTGTAATTTTTTTTCTACCTATACTTTTGTATCTGGGATATTGGCAAATATCTAGAGGATTTGAAAAAAAAGCAATATGGGAAGCCTACTCAATTAACAAGACCTTACCTCCAATTCAAGAAAAAGAGCTTTCTCTTTATAAAATAGAGGATCTATTTTATCGGAGTGTAGTTATCCAGGGCTCTTACATTAACGATTCCTTTTTACTCGACAATAGAGTGTATCGCAGCAAAAAGGGCTATGAGATTTTTACTCCTTTTAAAAGTGAAGGCCAACAGGTCTATTTAGTTAACAGAGGATGGACTAGTAATTACAGCGACCACCCCTTTAAAGCACCAGAAGGGAAACACCTCATTGAAGGGATTATTTCTCCATTTGATAAATACGGATTGAACCTGTCTAAAACAGAAACTGAAGAATCTTTCCCAGTGGTAGTACAGGAACTAACTCACTCTTCCGCTTCCAAACTTTTAGGGAAGAATTTGAGTATTGAAGAAATTGTTATACAACTCTCTGCAGCTTCAAAAGGCTCATTTGAGCCCATTTGGGGTCCCACAGAACTCAAAGCCCCCAGGCATTGGGGATATGCAGCGCAATGGCTTGGTCTCGCTTTAGTACTGCTTATTCTTTACTTCTATTTTGGTTATAAGGAACCTTCAAAGCAATGAAACAAAAAGAAACAAACCAAAAATACAAAGCTTTTATTATTTTTTTGACGCCTATCCTTGTTTTAATTGCTAGTACTTTGTTCTTTTATATCGGATATTCACCTGAGGGAAGAACAAACAATGGCCAGCTGGTAGACCCACCAATAGATCTATCTGCATTAAAGATTGAGGGTCTTAAAGATGAATTTCCAGGCAAGTGGACCGTAATTCACTTTTTGAATAATCCCTGCAACGAGAGTTGTTGGAATTCGTTATACAAAACCAGACAAGTAAATATTAGACTTGGAAGAGATGCACAAAGAGTCGGCAGGTATTTATTAATATCAAGCTCCTACAATCTTTCGCCACAAGAGACCGCAAAACTGACAAAAGAATATCCTCGTCTGGAATTATTCAGAATTCCGGAAGAAGACATTCCTAAAGAAATTATTAAAGACTCCTATATATTATTTGATCCTTTAGGAAACGGGATTTTGATTTATTCACCAGACTTACCAGGGGGCGAACTTTTAGAAGACCTTAAGAAGGTTTTACAGAATTCAAAAATAGGCTAATAAAAAAATGTTAATAAGGAGAGTAACTTTTTTTTCAGGATGTTTTGCTTTTATTGTAGTCGCACTGGGCGCTTGGACCAGACTAGCAGACGCTGGGTTAGGTTGTCCTGACTGGCCTGGATGTTATGGGTTTGTAACCTTACCAGTAAATCCTGACGAAATAGATTTAGCAAATTCAAGGTTCCCAGACAGCCCCTATGAGCTTGCTAAAGCTATACCCGAAGTGGTCCATAGATACTTTGCTGCAACTTTAGGGTTTTTTATTTTAAGTATTGCTGCCGTTATAAATTTAGATAGGTCATATAAGCCAAATATTAAAATTCTTTCAATAGTTTTACTTATTTGGGTTTTAGTTCAAGGAGCCTTCGGTTATTTAACTGTTAGCCTAAAGTTATGGCCTCAGATAGTAAGTCTTCATTTATTATTTGGTTTTATTACCACTACATTACTGTGGTTGTTATATTTTAGATTAGTTGATGAAAGCACAGGCCTTGCCAATCAATGGAGGTTTACAAAAAAGCTTAAGTCGCTAATTTCTTTTGCTTCAATGTTGGTTTTTATTCAAATTTTCCTGGGTGCATGGACAAGTACAAATTATGCAGCCTTTTCCTGCACAGACTTTCCGCTTTGCCAAGGAAAAGTATTTCCTAACATGAATTTTTTAGGGGGATTTAACTTTTTTCAAGACATAGGGCCCAACTATCTAGGGGGTCAGCTGGACTTGGAGTCCAGAACGGCAATACATTTTACTCATAGAATGGGGGCCTTGGTCGTTTCACTTTTTTTATCGTTTCTGGCTTGGAAAATTTATAAAGATAATTATAAGAGGGTATCTTTAATTTTGATGGGGCTACTTTTAGTACAGATACTTCTGGGAGTATCTAATATAATCTTTCAATTACCTCTATTAATAGCCGTTGCACATAACTTAGGAGGACTTTCTCTTATAACTTATCTAATGGTTTTAAGATTTAGATATCAAGATGACAACTGAAGTAAGCAAAAACGGAACCTGGAAACACTATCTTGAGCTAACTAAACCGGGAGTGCAGGCATTACTCTTTGTTTCTTGTATAACTGGAATGTTGATAGCTTCAGATTTTTATCCACCAATAGAAGTATTTATTGCTGGCCTTATGGGCATTAGTCTTTTAGCAGCTTCTTCCGCAGTTATAAATCATATTTTTGATGTACGCCTGGATTCTTTAATGGAAAGAACCTCTTCTAGGCCCATAGTAAAAGGGTATATTTCTAGAAGACAGGCTATTGTTTTCTCAGTGGCTCTTTTTGTCTTGGGCTCTTTTCTGCTTCTGTATTTTACTAACCCTCTAACCTGGATATTAACTGTCTTAACCTTTATTTTTTACGGCTTTATCTATACCAAGTACTTAAAATTTATGACAAGCCAAAATATTGTAATAGGTGGTTTAGCAGGAGCAATGCCACCCCTTTTGGGCTGGACTGCTGTAAGTAACTCTATAGATCCGAATGCTCTTTTGTTGGTATTAATTATTTTAGTTTGGACCCCTCCTCACTTTTGGTCTTTGGCAATCCATAAAGTAGACGATTATAAGGAAGCGGGGGTACCTATGTTGCCCGTGCAAAAAGGAATTCCATTCACAAAACAACACATACTCCTTTATACCGTCTTATTGATGGCGGTCAGCCTTCTTCCGTTTTCGGTTGGGATGTTTGGGATAATTTATTTCATTTCTGCCACCATCTTGGGGCTAATTTTTCTTTATTACGTTACAGCCCTCTATAGGGATTCAGAAAACAGAAAGGCATTACCTACCTTCCTTTATTCAATATGGTATTTAGCCTTTCTTTTTAGTTCAATGTTAGTTGATAGGTTTATATTTACATGAAAAGTAATTTCACTTGGACGATTGCAAGCTGTGTAGTAGTGATGCTTGTGGCTGTATCTTTATATGTTAATAAGATGACTACCAAGGTCCATTTAAGTAGTGAACAACTAAAGGATATGGGCCTTTATTTAATCGAACCACCTCGAAATCTTGGTTCATTTAATCTGATGGATTCAGCTGGAAAAGAGTTTCTACCTAAAGATTTTGAAGGCAAGTGGAACATGCTATTTTTTGGCTTCACATTTTGTCCAGACATCTGCCCCATAACCATGAGTATGCTTTCAAGAATCGAAAAAGGATTAGATATAGAGAATCAGGAAAAAATAAGAATTTTTCTGGTTACCGTGGACCCCGATAGAGATAGTCCAGATCAGCTAAAAGTGTATTTAGAAAATTTCAGTGAAAACTTTATCGGTCTGACTGGAGGGTTAGATCAAATTTATAATTTCGCTACCAGAGTAAATGCTCCTTTTAGTCCGATTTCGAATAGTAAAGACCCTCATTACACTGTAGACCACACCGGCAGTATTATTTTGATTAATCCGGAAGGCAATTATGCTGGTTTTTTTAGAGCACCCCACAATCAAGACGATATAAAAAAAGCTATTTTAGATATAGTTAGTAGAAATTTATGAATTCAGAAGTAAAACAAAAAAATGTCTTTGGAGAAGAAATAGAGTCGTGCTGTGAAAATCCTATCACAGGATTTTTTAGGGATGGGTTCTGCCATACCGATGAGAGGGATGAGGGGATTCATACAGTTTGTGTAAGCATGACTAATGATTTTTTAGAATTTTCTAAAGCGAGAGGAAATGATCTAAGCACCCCTAGACCAGAATTTAATTTTCCCGGTGTAAAAGAAGGCGATAGCTGGTGTTTGTGTGCTGAAAGGTGGGCTGAAGCTTATGAAGCTGATATGGCACCTATGTTGTATATCAAGAAAACAAACATAAGAACTTTAGATATAGTGCCTTTAGAACTTCTAAAAAAGTTTGCGATTGATCTTAATTGAAAGATGAAAGAGTAGTTTCGTTTGCCGAATTGATTTATAGAATATGAAAAAAATAATACTCATAATCTTGCTGGTGTTTTCACATGGTGGTTGGGCTCAAGAAAAACTTGATGCTCTGTTAGATGGCCTTCACCGGGACGCACACGATGGGAATTTTCAGACCTACTTTGCCCGCTACAGCTCGGATGCCGTCTTTTTGGGAACAGATAAAAGTGAGCGCTGGACCATAGAGGAATTTAAATCCTATGCCAAACCGGCATTTGCAGATGGTCACGGATGGACTTACACAGTAGTCGAGCGCAACTGGGAGGGAGACGGCAATACACGCTGGTTTGATGAAATTCTGCTCAATGAAAAGTTAGGACATTGCAGGGGGACTGGCGTTGTCCAGCTGATCAACGGCGAATGGAAAATAGCCCACTACGCCTTGACCATGCTCGTCCCCAATGACATCGCTGCAGACGTCGGCTCGCAGACCCGGGAAGCTGACAAACTGCAATAATCTATGAATGTTAAATTTAGGTTGGGTTAAAAATACTCCGTAACAGTGGAATAGTTTAGAGTGACGAATTAATTTATGAAAGAAGTAACAATTTATACTACTCTAACATGCCCATTTTGCTATAAAGCAAAGAAGTTGTTGAATAAGCTCGGCGTTTCATTTAATGAAATTTCTGTAGATTTAAAACCAAAACTTAGAGAAGAAATGGCTGCCAAAGCGGGCAAAACATCAGTTCCTCAAATTTGGTTTGGCGATTCTCATATAGGTGGATGCGATGATCTTTACGCGCTGCATGATGCAGGAAGTTTGTCTAAAGCTTTGAGTTAAGCTTGCTGGGCTTTATGTTTTTTTGTTGTAGACATGGCTTAATAGATGAAAACCAAAAAGCCTAATTCACTGTTTCAATATACTCCGTAACCACTAAATAAAGGGATCATAAGACCACTGAAGTAAGGCCTGTCTTTGCCTGGGTCTACAGCACATATCCCCTTTTTCACAGTTAGAGGTAATTCCACCTATATGGCGCGGCCCAAAAGTTTTCCATCTTTTAATCTGGAATTCATCTACACCAGGAATCCTTCTTCCTAAAAAATATCTGCAATACCACTGAAACCAACCCAGGGGATCATCCGGCGTTATCCACCCTTTCTTTTTCCACACAGACATAGTCTGTCCAGACCTGATTTCAAAATAATTCAGCTTCTCATTAAATCCATCATTGCTCAGTTTCGCTTTTTTAAACCAAGCCTTGGGATACTCTCTAATGTCACCTTTAAAATACCAGCCTCCAAACACACCTAACTCAAGCATTTCTTGAGGGGTTAGTTGAGGACGAAATTCTTTTTTCACGCTTATTCCACAAAGGGCAGAGCGGTGGCATGGAGTAAAAGAGGAGGGCAACATAGTTTGTCTATAGCGTCTGCGCTATCTTTAAACTTCGAGGCATAAACTTTGCTCATAAAGTTTTTTGCTTCTTTATTACCTCTTTCGGCAGCCAAAAGAAAATAAGTCTCTGACAAAGTTAAATCTTTTAAAATTTTACCGCCCTTTGCATAAAGAATAGCTAAATTAAAAGGAGCTTTTGAGTGTCCTTGTCTGGTGGCCTCTTGAAACCAAAAGACGCTTTTTTCTAAATCTACATGAATACCTATACCAAGTGAATAATTAACGCCTGTGTTGTATTGGCTGACCATAACTCCCTGGGTTGCAAGGGAGAGGTCGTAAACAAATTCTTTTTTTTCTCTTTCAAAATCAGCAAAAAGTCCCATAGAAACTAGGGCACTAAAAAAAAGCAGCGGTTTTAAACTTCTCAAAATCTAATTCAACAGGCTTATTCCATGCTGACAACAACCTTTCCTAACACTTTTCTATCTTCTAAAGATTTTATAGCTTCGCCGGCTTTTTCTAGAGGGTAGGCTTCACTCACGAAAGGATTAATTTTTCCATCAGCATGCATTTGGAAAAGTTCTTCAAAATTTTCTTTGTTGATAGCCCTATCAAGGCCTGCAAATTGTCCCCAAAACACACCTATTATTTGGCATTCTTTAAGAAGGGTTAGGTTGAGGGGCATTTTAGGTATACCCGCTGTAAAACCTATAACCAGATATCTGCCATGTCTTTTTATTGCTCTTAAGGAAGGCTCTGCATAATCTCCTCCAACTATGTCATAGATCACATCAACACCCCCGCCAGAGATCTCTTTTATTTCATTAGACAACTTTTTCTGAGCGTCCCTGTCCATTTCTCTCGGATAGATTATTCCTTCATCAGCGCCTTCTTTTTTACATAAATCTAATTTCTCTTGGGAAGAAACTCCTGCCAACACTTTAGCCCCCATAGCTTTGGCAACGTGTATAGCGGTTATACCAAGGCCGCCTCCAGCTCCAAGAATTAAAATAGTTTCTCCTTCTTTAAGTTCCCCTCTTTGCTTAAGCCCATGAATAGTTGTTCCGTAATTAAGAGAGAATCCGGCTGCTATTTTAAAATCCATAGTTTCCGGTAAAGGCATAAGCTGTTGTTCAAAATATGCTCCTTTCTCAGCTAAACCACCCGATCCAATATTACCCATTACTCGGTCACCTTCTTTAAATTGAGAAACACCATTGCCTACAGAAGATACTATCCCCGAAATCTCACCTCCTGGGCTGAATGGGAAGGGAGGTTTAAATTGATATAGTCCTTGTACAATCAAAACATCTGGAAAGCTTATTCCAGTAGCTTTTATATCTACAACTACCTGGCCGTCTCCCGCTACAGGATCAGGCACCTCTTCTATTCCATGAGACTCTATAGGCCCAAATTCTTTACAAACGAATGCTTTCATTTAAATGCTCTCCTTAATTACATCTTCCTAATGATACGTTACTAATAAGTTTAATAAGGTCAAGAAACTTTATTCAAGAATTCTGCTAAATACTCCTCAAAAGGAGGGCTTTTCTGTGACTCCATCTTCTTTTGCTGCTCTTTTGATAAGGAAGCCTCTCTTTTAAATTCTTCTTCTCTAGAATTATTATAGTTTTCAAAAAAAGCTAAGTTCTTTTCTGCTATTTCCATGCCTAGCTCTTCATGTGAGACGTTGTCGCTAGTTAATCTTTCTATTACTTTACCGCTAGGGGTTAAATTTAAGTCTTCTATTTTCTCTTTTTGCGTTTTTAATGATTCACTCCAGCGATTATTTTTTTCTTCGAAAACGAATGTCCCTGATTCTTCAGATATCTGGTTCATTTCTTCAAGTAATTCATTCGCTAATTCACTTACACTGGCTTCGCCTCTTTGAGCATAAATTTTTAAATTTGGATTTCGTCCCTCATTGACAATTTTTTTATGATTTTCTTTTAAGAGGCTTGCCTCTTTTTTGTCGAGAGGCGGACTCTCTTTAGTAAAGCAAAAAAGCAAAAAAGCATCCAAAAAATCTATTTGGCTCCTATCTATTCCTATGGGATTAAAAGGATCCAAATCAACACACCTAAGTTCAAGATACTCTATGCCCTGAGAGTTTAAAATATTAATTGGTCTTTCACCTGATGGGCAGATTCTTTTTGGCCTAATTGTACTGTAGTACTCATTTTCTATTTGTATCACTGAAGTATTTAATTGGATTCTTTGTTCATCCGAAAATTCACCTATATTTTCGTACTCAGCATGAGTCTTGGTTAATGCTGTTTTTAAGTCTTGAATATATTCTTGAATTGAATTTATAGAAATATTGAGGTCATCTTGCGTTTCACTGATGTAGCCTAGGTCGCCCATACGTAAAGAAGTAGCTTGTTCTTTAAAATAACTTCCTTTGGCTGACTTCTCAAAGCTACTCAAATTTTTTTCTGTAAAAGTTTCTGAGAAAGCCGGTGAAGCTCCAAAAAGTAAAAAATATAACCACTCAAATCTCTTAAAATTTCTTGCCATACCAAGGTATATTTCACTTTTAATATCTTTAATTTCTTCATCTTTGAGGCCTTTAAAATCAGCTATCTTCAAGAAAAAGTTATCAGGAAAAGAGAAGTTGTAATGAATTCCTGCAATAGCCTGCATTTTGCTCCCATACCTGTGAGCCAGGCCTCTTCTGTAGACAGATTTCATCATTCCAGAATTAGAGGTTCCATATTCCCCTATGCCAACATCTTCATAAGCATCTATAGAGCCGGGCATACTCAAGGGCCACAAAAGCTCTTTATCAATGGACTTGTGCACAAAGGAGTGAAGGTCAGTCAAAAAGCTTAAACAGTTGTCTACATCTGTAAAAGTAGGAGTTACAAGCTCAAGAAGGGCTTCAGAAAAATCGGTAGTTATGAATGCATTTGTAAGGGCAGAGCCCAGCTCATCAGGATGTTTTTTCTTGGAAATAGATCCTTGAGAATCTATCCGTAAGCTTTCTTTTTCAATGCCTCTTTTTATGGATTTAAGGTCATCCAAAGCACCGGCTTCCCTAAGGTCCTTTAAGCTTAAATGCATGATTATTAAAGTTTAACTAGCTTTAGGCCCAGCCTCTACAATTTCTCGGGCTACATCGAATTTAGTAAAATTTTCGGTGAATTGGTTTATTAATTTATTCTCGTAAGATTCATATAGAGAGGGGTCCTTCCAGTTCCTTATGGGATTAAGTAGGTTACTGTCTACTCCTTCTAAGGAAGTGGGCACCTGTAAATTCATACCTTCTATCTTTTCGGTATCTACGGAGTTTAATTTTCCTGTTTGAATTGCATTTATAATCTTTCTAGTTACAGGGATGTCAAAACGGGTTCCGATACCATAAGGACCGCCTGTCCAACCAGTATTTACAAGGTAAACATGACTACCGAATGCCTCAATTCTGTCCATAAGTAAATTGGCATATACTCCTGCAGGTCTCGGAAAGAAAGGCGCTCCATAGCAGGTTGAGAAGGTAGTTTTAAAAGCCTCTGTAGAGCCAACTTCCGTAGAGCCAACAGCTGCTGTATATCCGCTTAAAAAATGATAAGCGGCAGCTTCTTTACTTAAAATGGATACTGGAGGTATAACTCCCGAAAGATCACAGGTTAGAAAGATAACTGATTGGGGCTCTCCAGCAGAATTTTCATTAGCTCTTTTTTCGATATGTTCTCGTGGATAAACCACTCTAGTGTTTTCAGTTAAAGAAGAGTCGCTGTAGTCCGGAATTTTAGTCTCTGGGTCAATAATTACATTCTCCATAACACTACCGTGTTTTATAGCATCCCAAATAACGGGTTCATTTTGTTGAGTGAGATCAATGCACTTGGCATAACAACCCCCCTCAAAATTAAAGACAGATCCTTTGCTCCATCCGTGCTCATCGTCTCCTATTAAGTCTCTATCAGGGTCTGCGGAAAGGGTTGTTTTTCCTGTGCCCGATAACCCAAAGAAAAGACACACATCACCCTCTTGGCCAACATTTGCTGCGCAATGCATAGGAAGAACATTTTTTTCCGGCAAAAGAAAATTTTGAACTGAAAACATAGACTTCTTCATTTCACCTGCATATTGCATACCTGCGAGTAGCACCTTTTTTTCTGTAAAATTAATGATTACTGCTCCATCACTATTGGTCCCATCTCTTTCAGGATCGCAAACAAATTCTGGAGCGCTCATAACAGACCAAGTTTCTTTATTAGATGGGTTAAAAACCTCTGGTCGTATAAACATTTGCTTGCCAAAAAGATTGTGCCAAGCCCACTCTGTTTGAATTTCTACCGGAATATAATGTTCTTTGTGCTCTCCTACATGCAAACTTGAAGTAAAAACACCCTTTTCAGATAAATAAAACTCAACTCTTTTCCAAAGAGAATTAAACTTTTCGCTATCAAAGGGTCTGTTTACTTCACCCCAGTCAACCATAGACTCTGTAATAAGATCCTTAACAATAAATCTGTCCAAGGGACTTCGCCCAGTTCTTTTACCAGTTTTAACTAATAGAGCTCCATTGGCTGCTATCTCGCCTTCACCTCTGCTAAGGGAAAGCTCTATAAGCTCATCTTGGTTTAAGTCTTCCTGTATTTTTGCCATGGGAGTCGGGATGATTAAATGCGCATTATAGATATATATTTAACTTTTAGAATGCAATTTCTTTGAAATAAATAAAGAAACCATGGCATAAATAAATAGGGCCACAAAAGCTACCAGTAACCACCCTGGAATACTGATACCGAGAAATGACCAGAGAACTTCTGCACAGTTTCCATCTCCACGAATAGCAAGCATAAAAACTTCCAAAATAGGCAGGGTTTCAAAGAGGTAGTCTATATCTGGTCCACAAGTAGGGACCAGCTCGGGTGGAAGGTTTTGAAGGTACAGCTGTCTAATTGAAAGCGATATCCCACAGACAATAATTGCGATAGTAAGGCCTATATAAGATCTAAAAATTATTAATGATTGGTTTTTATGTAAGAAACCAACAAGAGACAATAGGATTACAAGGTATACACAGGCTCTTTGAGCATAACAAAGCAGGCACGGCTCGAGTAACAGCATATGCTCAAAAAGTAGAGCTACAATGATTAAGGCGAGACTAGTAGTTCCCAGAAGTACAAAAATCCTTCTACTGTCTGAAAATAACAAATCTAGCATTTAATTAGTGGGCTTGATCCCAATTTTTCCCTATACCAATTTCCACTTCGAGTGGGACTGAAAGCTTCGCTGCTTTTGACATAGAATCAGTTAAGATTTTTGTCACCTTTTCGGTGTCTTTTTCATGAGATTCAACTACCAGTTCATCGTGAACCTGAAGAATTAATTTAGCATCAATTTTTTGTTTCTTTAAGGAATCATTTACAGATAACATGGCTTTTTTCATTATGTCGGCTGCAGTACCTTGCACTGGAGCATTAATCGCCACCCTTTCCGCAGCCTGTCTTCTTATGGCATTCCCAGTAGAAATTTCTGGGAGATAGAGCCTTCGTCCATAAAGAGTTTCAACATAGCCTATTTTTTTGGCTTCGGTCTTTGTTTTGTTCATATATTTTCTAACCCCCGGGTATCTAGAAAAATAAATGTCCATGTATTCGGCTGCTAAATTTCTGTTGATGCCCAATTGCTTACTTAGACCGAAAGCAGAAATACCATAGATGAGACCAAAGTTTATTGCCTTAGCACTTCTTCTTTGGTCGGGCTCAACTTCTTGTAGATCAACTTCAAAAACTTCGCTTGCAGTACTGGAGTGAATATCTTGTCCCTCTTTAAAGGCCTTTAATAGGCCTTCATCCTTAGATAAATGGGCTATTACTCTTAGCTCTATTTGAGAATAGTCAGCGGATATTAGTTGATATCCGTTTGGGGCCTCAAACGCCTGTCTTATCCTTCTTCCATCTTCTGTCTTAATAGGTATATTTTGTAAATTAGGATCTGAGGAAGAAAGCCTTCCTGTTGATGTTCCAGTTTGGTTGAAAGAAGTATGAATCCTTCCTGTACTTGGAGAAATTTGTAAAGGGAGCTTATCAGTATAAGTAGATTTAAGTTTGCTGAGGGTTCTGTGTTCTAAAATGATTTTGGGCAGCTCATAATCCTCAGAAAGTTGTTGAAGAACATTTTCTGCTGTCGATGGCTGACCACCTGGAGTTTTCTGAAGGATAGGGTATTTTAGTTTTTCAAAAAATATTTCTTGGAGCTGTTTAGGAGACCCTAAATTAAATTCTTGATCAGCCAATTCATAAGCTTCAGTTTCTAGCTTTGTAATTCTTTCGCTGAAGTTTTTAGATTGAGCCTTTAAAACTCTTTCATTTACTAGAGTTCCTGCCCGCTCCATGTCTGACAATACCGTTATCAATGGTATTTCAACTTCTTCTAATAAAGTATTTAAGACAGGTTCCTTTGCTAATCTTGATTTAAATTCTTCATGAAGTTGAAAAGTTATATCCGCATCTTCAGAAGCATAATGAACAGCTTGGTCCATTGGAACCAGATCAAAAGTAACTTGCTTTACTCCTTTTCCAGCAACTTCCTCAAAAGTTGTGGTCTTGTATTTCAAATAGTGTTGAGCCAAAGCATCTAAATTGTGTCTGGTAGCTGTGCTATTTAAAACATAACTCATTAACATAGTGTCGTTCTCAAAAGAATCTAAATTAATTCCGTATCTAGTAAGGATATTTCTATCGAATTTAATGTTTTGTCCAACAATCTTTATTTTTTCTGATTCAAGGACAGGCTTTAACTTTTCTAAAACAGTATCTACAGATAACTGCTCTTCTTCTTGATGGCCTAGGGGTATATAGGCTGCCTCTCCTGATTTCACTGACAGAGAAATTCCTACCAATTTTGCATCCATGTAATCTAGGCCTGTAGTCTCAGTATCCAAGGCCAATAAAGAGCTTTTCTTTATTTTAGTTACCCAGTTTTCAAGCTGTTTAATTTTGGTTATAAGTTCATATTTTGATTTCTTTGTTACCTCTTCTTTTACTTCCTTTTGGGGCGTTTCTTCTTTTTCTAACCAGGCTTTAAATTCTAGTTCTGTATAAAGCTCTTCCAATAATTTTTTATTTCGTTTACCTACCATTAAGTCCTTTACACCCACTTCCAATGAAACATCTTTTTTTATGGTTACTAATTCCTTTGAAATATGTAATTGGCTGAGTCCATTCCTTAGATTTTCACCCACTTTTCCTGAAATCTTTTCTGCATTTTTTATAATTTCATCAAGGCTTCCATATTCTACAAGCCATTTGACAGCAGTTTTCGGCCCTACTTTTTCGACACCTGGTACGTTGTCTGATGTGTCGCCAACCAGAGCAAGGTAGTCAATAATTAATTCTGGCTTAACTCCAAATTTATTTTCTACCCCCTTTTCATCCAGAAGCTCATTGCTCATGGTGTTTACAACCTTGATGTACTTGTTAACAAGCTGAGTCATATCCTTATCACCTGTCGAAATAACAGTATCTAAACCTGCTTCACTTGCTTCTTTGGCTAAAGTTCCAATTACATCATCTGCTTCCACCCCCTTTATGCTCAAAAGCTTTATACCCAAAGCTTCAATAATCTGATTGATTGGCTCAATCTGTGCAACCAGGTCTTCAGGCATTGGGGGTCTGTTTGCCTTGTAGTCTTTATACATTTCATGTCTAAAAGTTTTACCTTTTGCGTCAAAAATTACTGCAAGCGGGCTTCTTGGATGATCTAAAAGGATCTTATTTATCATGCTAATGACCCCTCTAATTGCTCCTGTTGGTTGATTTTTTGAGCTCATTAAAGGAGGAAGCGCATGGTAAGCCCTGTAGAGATAGGAAGATCCATCTATAAGGATGAGGGGGTTTTCAGTAGAGTTTTCTTCTGACATCTAATTTCTTTTCTCGTTTGATTCTCGTGAGTCTATCCTTAACTACTGCCTTGTAAACCTTTATGAACTTTTCGTTATATTTTTAGTCTTATTTTATACCTAAGTTAGTTAATTGATGGATGCCCCGGGTATTTCCCCAAAGTACTCGGGGCCTTAAGCCTCAAGCCAATCTCCAAGAAAATCTGTTAACCCCTCCAAGCCGATGTTCTTTTTTGAAGAGAAAGCTATCGCTCCCCCTATAAGGTTCATTTCTTTAATAGTTGAGTTCGCCTTTTTTACCTCTTCTTTAACTTTACTTGTAGAAAGCTTATCTGACTTATTAAGCAGTATTAAAAGGGCAGTGTTTGTTTTATGACACCAGTCTATAAGAGTTAAGTCTGATTCTTTAAATGGATGTCTTATATCCATTATTACTACTAAACCTCTAAGACTTTTACGAAAAGTAAGGTAATCATTAATAAACCTTGCCCATTCTTTCTGAGTTTTTTTAGATACTTTGGCAAAACCATACCCAGGAAGGTCAGCAATTCTTCTCATCTTTTGGTCATCTAGACAAAAAATATTGATTGCTCGAGTCCTTCCAGGAGTTTTGCTGGTTTTAGCAAGCTTCTTATTTCCTGCAAGAGCATTTAAGACACTAGATTTTCCCGAGTTCGACCTACCGCAAAAAGCTATTTCTATTCCTCGGTCTTCAGGAAGGTCCTTTAATGAAAATCCACTAAGCAGAAACCTTGTATTAGAAAAAATATTTTGTGAATTCATAGCTCTGTTTAAATTAAACACCTGGTAAAGGTTGGTATATAATCCTCGCCCGTATCACCAATTAGCGCAAGCATTTCTATGAATTTAACAAGGCTGTTTATTACTTTATTTGCGATCCTGCTTATAGGCGCTGGAGATATCCAGTCAGGAAAAGAAAAATCTCAAATATGCGCAGCTTGTCATGCAGACGATGGTAATAGTGTAGTGGGTTTATGGCCATCACTTGCAGGCCAAAACCAAAAGTATTTATTGAAACAATTAAAGTTAATTCAGTCTGAGGAAAGATATATAGCCGAAATGAAGGGGCAATTGGATGGATATACAGATCAGGATCTTCAAGATATTGCAGCTTTCTATGCGGCCAATAAAAATAAAATTGGGCAAGCCTCTGCTGATTTGGTAGATCAGGGTTTTAAACTCTATTATTCTGGTAGCCTGGAAAAAGGCATACCTGCTTGCACAGCATGTCACTCACCCAAGGGTACAGGTAATGACCTAGCGGGATATCCTCTATTGAGTGGACAAAAAACTGAATATATTGCTAAAACCTTGAAAGACTATCGGACTGGTGAAAGACAATATTCTGAAGAGTCTGCAATCATGGTATCGATAGCATATAAGCTCGATGATAAAGAAATAGAAGCTTTAGCAAGTTTTATAAATGGTCTTTATTAACTCAATATTGAATAGAAAGCATCTAGCCTGGTTGCTTCTTTTGTTGTTTTTTTCTTGTACTCAAGCCGAAGAGTTTGAGGCCGGCAGGCATTACCAAATATTAGACAATCCAACCGTTACAAGGAATTCCTCTAAAGTTGAGGTAGTTGAAGTTTTTTGGTTCGGGTGCAATCACTGTTATGCACTTGAGTCTTATATCCAACCATGGAAAAGAAACCTTCCTAATGATGTAGATTTTTGGAAGTCACATATCACCTGGAATGCACAAGCTGAAACGCATGCTCGCTTATTTTATTCTGCTAAAGCTCTGGGCATTGAAGAAAAGGCTGTTCCCGCTGCATTTACATCAATATGGAGAGAGGGCAGAAATCTTCTTGGTAATTCTGAAGTTGAATATTTCTTTAAAGGTTTTGGAGTAGAAAAAGAAAGATACCTGTCTGTTTCTAATTCATTCGGGGTTAATAATGCAGTTAAGCAGGCAGATAACAGGATGCGTCAATGGGCTGTTACGGGAGTGCCTACGCTTATAGTAAATGGTAAATACAAAGTTTCAGGCACAAGAGAAATTGGTACCAGCAAACTTCTAGACGTAGTCAATTTCTTGATAGAGAAAGAAAGAAGGTTTTTAACAAGATCAGACTAGGAATCACCTTGAACCCATTTCCTCTTTGTCCTCTTTTTGTTCCAGCTAATAAGCTGGACTGGATAGAAAAAGCAGAAAGATCAGAAGCCGATGGTTTAATTATTGATTTAGAGGACTCAGTCCCTCTAGAAGAAAAGGGCAAGGCAAGAGATGGTCTAGTTGAATACTTGTCTTCAGAAGAAATTAGCAAACCCTTCTTTATAAGAACCAATCCACTCACCTCCCAAGAAGGAAGAAAAGACTCTTCTTCTTTTGGTACGAAGAAAAATAATTTTTTAGGCTTAATGACTCCTAAGATTGAAAGCCTAGATGAACTCAAGGACCTGCCAGATACATTAAAAATTACTCTTTTAGTTGAAACGCCCCTGGCTATTGAAAATTTAGCTTCTTTAGCTTCAGACATTAGAGTAAATGGAATTGCTCTAGGGGGGGCAGACTTAAGTGCGGAATTGGGTTCAGATATGAGTTGGGATTCATTGCTCTATGCTAGGTCCAGGATACTTGCTTATGCTTCAATAAATGGGGTTTTCTCAATAGACAGTCCTTTTATGCAGATAGACGATTTAGAGGGACTAGAAGAAGAGAGTAGAAGAGCTAAATCTATAGGGTTTACCAGCAAATTCGCAATTCATCCTAGCCAGATTGAAATAATTAGAAGAAACTTTCTTCCAACTGATCAAGAGATAGAAGAAGCCAAAGAAATAATTAAAGCTTTCGCTAACTCAGATGGAGGAGCAATTGTCGTAAATGGTAAGATGGTTGATGAACCGGTCGTAAAATTAATGAAGAAGAAATTGATGTTAGCCGGATTTAATCCTGACAATTAAAGATGATTAGGGAGAAAAATGGTAAAAAATATTAAGGAAATAGAACCCGGCAGATACAGGGAAACTTTTGGCAGATATTACGAAGATTTTAATATCGGAGATATTTACGAACACAGACCTGGAAGAACAATTACTCAATCAGACAACACTTGGTTCACTCTACTTACAATGAACCAGCATCCTATTCATTTTGATGAAGAATTTGGAAAAGGCACTGAGTTTGGGAAAACCCTAGTGAACAGCCCATTCACTATAGCTTTAATGGTAGGAATGAGCGTAAGTGATGTTAGCCAAAAGGCTGTAGCTAATCTGGGTTGGACGGACATTGTTTTACCCCACCCCCTGTATGTGGGCGATACTCTATATGCAGAATCCGAAGTTAAAGAGAAAAGAGAGTCTAAATCTAGACCCGACGACGGCATTGTTACAGTTAAAACAACTGGCAAGAACCAAGATGGTGTAATTGTTGCCTCTTATTTAAGGTCAGCCTTAATCCCGAAAGAAGGAACAGCTGTAGAAGATAAGATAGATTATTAATTTATCGATTGGCCTTAAAATTTATTTTTGTTATAACTGATACTTCTTAAATATGATTGGGGAAGAAAATGAGCCAAAGTTTATTCGATAAGGATACCGTTGATAAAAATGCCTGGCATTTACAGGGCAACTGGGGACCAGTAGAAAAAGAACTAGAATCTTCAGAGCTTGTTGTTAAAGGAGAGATTCCAGAAGGCCTTAATGGGCTCTATGTAAGAAACGGTATGAATCCTAGGTCCGGCTATAGTGACCATTGGTTTTTTGGTAATGGAATGCTACATGGGTTTAAATTTGAAGACGGTACGGTAAGTTATAAAAACAGATATGTAAAAACCCCTTATTACGAGAAGGACTTGGATGTCATGAGTTCTTTTGGTGACTTGAGTGCTTCGCCTGCAAACACTCATATTGTTAAACACGCTGGAAAGATATTGGCTCTAGAAGAGGCACATTTGCCTTGGCAGGTAGATGAAGAACTGGAGACCATAGGAGTGTATGATTTTGCAGGCAAACTAAATGGCGCTATGACTGCGCACCCAAGGATTTGCCCCAAGACAGGGGAGCTTTTGTTTTTTTCTTACTCCATGATGGCAGAACCTTATTTAACCTACTATCGAGTAAACGCCACAGGAGATTTAATTCAAGTTGAGCCCATAGAGCTTCCAAGGGCAGTTATGATGCACGACTGGAACGTGACTGAAAACCACGTTGTTTTTATGGACCTCCCAATAATTTCAGATATGAACTTGGCAGTTGAAACGGGTTCTCCTTTTGGCTTTAAGCCTGAGTGTGGAGCCAGATTGGGGGTTATGCCAAGAGATGGGTCCAATAGCGATGTGAGGTGGTTTGAAATTGATCCTTGTTTTGTATTTCATCCCCTTAACTCTTATGAAGAGGGAAACAAAATAATACTCTACGTTTGTAAACAAAAAGAGGCCATGGTTGGTGGTTTTCAAGAAGTTTATGGCGGAGACACAACAATAGGAAGGTTGTGGAAGTGGACCATAGACTTAGAGCTAGGAGAAGTTAAAGAAGAACAAATAGATGATGCAGCCTGTGACTTTCCAAGAGTAGATGACAGAAGAACAGGTTTAAAAACAGACTATGGCTACTGCATGACATTGGATACGAATGCCGAATCTTTAACTCTAGGAAATCATGCGCATAAATATGATTTAGTTAATAACAAAAGGTTTACGCATGATTTGGGTAAGAATGTAAAAGGAGGAGAGACCGTATTTGCACCAAAATCTAAAGATTCTGATGAAGATGATGGATGGATTTTGATGTTGGCATATGAAGAAGAAACAGAGAAGTCAAAACTATTAATAATAGACTCCAAAGACTTTGAATCGCCTCCTGTTGCAGAAATATATACACCCCAAAGAATACCTTATGGAGCGCATGGAAGCTGGATGCCAAAATAAAATAATTTAGAAGGAAGAAACATGGAGACACATTTTGCAACTTTGTGGGAAAACATTTCAGATGTAATTCCAGACAGAAAAGCACTTATTTGCGGAAACATAGAAAGAACTTGGAGAGAATATGATGACCGGGCCGCCAGATTGGCAACTCTGCTATCAAAAAATGGTTTAGGTGATGATTCTAAAGTAGGCCTTTATCTCCATAATTCTAATGAGTATCTGGAAGCTCAATACTCTATTTTCAAGATTAAAGGTGTTCCGATAAATGTAAATTACAGGTACAAAGAAGATGAGCTTGTTTACCTACTAGACAATGCAGATGCAGAAGCAGTTTTTTATCAAGGTTGTTATGCGAGCCAAATTGAGTCCATAAAAGAAAAATTACCAAAGGTGAAAGTCTTTATTCAGGTTAATGATGGCACAGCTGAACTCCCTGAATTTTCAGTTGATTTTGAAGACTCCATATCCAATAACGATCCGATGGAAAGGCAGGAGAGGTCAGGAGAAAATATTTATATGCTTTATACAGGCGGCACAACTGGCATGCCCAAAGGAGTTATGTATAACCATGAAGGTTTTGTTAGTGGAATGCTAAAAACAGGAACTGCTTGGGGATTGCTTCCGATAGCCCCTGAAGAATTAGAGAATACTACTGGTTTTGATTTAGATATTGTCCCTGGGCTCGTTAAGAATCTAGAAGAGTCTAATGGTTTAATAGTCAGCTTACCTGCCTGTCCTTTGATGCATGGAACTGGTATGTGGCTGGGGGCTTTAATTCCTTTAAGTGTAGGCGGCACAGTGGTAACAATCCCTCAGCTCGGCTTAGATCCAGATCTTCTATTGAAAGAAACAGAGAATCATAAAGTTAATAATCTGGTAATTGTTGGGGATGCGTTTGCAAAACCAATTAGAGATTCTTTAGATAAAGCAAAGGGTGAAGGCAATCCTTACGACATTAGTTCGGTCAACATGATGATTTCAAGTGGGGTTATGTGGAGTTCTGAGGTAAAAGAGGGCCTTCTTGCCCACCATGAAATGCTTTTGGTTGATGCAATGGGATCAACCGAGGGAGGTATGGGTGGCTCTATTGCTTCGAGAGAGAATCCAGCTCAAACTGCTAAATTTACCTTAAACCCCGGGGTTATAGTTATTACAGATGAAGGGAAACTTGTTGAACCTGGTTCGGGGGAAATGGGTCTGATTGGAACTAGTGGGTTAGTTCCAAAAGGCTATTACAAGGACGCAAAGAAATCTGCAGAAACTTTCAAAGAAGTAGATGGGGTGAGGTATAGCTTTCCAGGAGACTATGCTTTAGTTGAAGCTGACGGCTCTATCACCTTACTTGGACGGGGTAGCAATTGTATAAACACTGCTGGAGAAAAGGTTTACCCGGAAGAGGTAGAAGAAGCGGTAAAACGCCATCCTGATATTTACGATTGCCTAGTTGTGGGCGTGGAGGACGATAGGTTTGGTCAAAGAGTAGTAGCCCTAGCTTCTTTTAAAGAAGATAACATTGTGGAAGAAGCAGATTTAATTAGTTTTACTCGAGAGCACCTAGCTGGCTATAAACTTCCTAAACAAGTTTTATTTGTAGATGAAGTCATGAGGGCCCCGAATGGTAAAGCTAATTACAAGTGGGCTAAACAGAGAGCTGACGAAGAACTTTCTTAAGTATTAATGAAAGTTTCTGATGCCTTATCCCAAAGAAAATCTGTTAGAGCATTTTTAGACACCCCAGTAGACAATAAACTAATTCAAGCATTACTCGAGAAGTCAGCAAGAGCGGCTTCTGGTGGCAACCTCCAACCTTGGAGAATCTTTGTTATTAACAATGACACCATGAAAGCCTTTTTAAAGCACCTTTCTGAGTGGACTGAACCCGAAACACCTGCTTATGATATTTACCCTAAAGATTTAACAGAGCCTTATAAATCTGCAAGACTCAAGGTTGCTATAGACATGTATGGCCTTCTGGGTATAGGAAAAGAAGATAAAGAAGCCAGAGTGAAGCAGATGTTAAAAAACTTCGAATTTTTTGGAGCACCAGCAGGATTCTTTTGTTATGTAGATAGACAAATGGGACCTCCGCAATGGTCAGATTTAGGTATGTTTCTTCAATCCTTTATGCTTTTAGCTAAAGAAGAAGGTTTAGATACCTGTCCGCAAGAAGCGTGGTCAGCCAGACCTGACAGTGTTTCTAGTTTTGTGGGAGCAGGGGAAGAGTTAATGCTTTTTTGTGGTATGGCCATAGGTTACATAGATGATACGGCTCCAGTAAATAACCTGGTTACTGAAAGAGAACCTTTCGATGTTTGGGCTAAGTTTATAGAAAAATAATTCTTTTAAATTTCTAAGGGAGAATTTGTCTCTATATTAAGTTGGCCTTCAAGACCTGCGACACGATGTTGAGCGCTTTTTATGTATTCAGGGTCCGATATCATGTCTAGCATAGCTTTTCGGTTTGGATATGTGGCAATTGCAATCATATCCCAAAGATCTTCAACCTCTCCCAGCATTAGTCGCGATACCTTTCCACTAAAGATAGGCTTTCCACCAACTTTTTCTAGGTGTTTTCTTACTTCCTTACCGTATATGGCATAAGCTTCTGCGCCCGTTAGATCAGTTTCTCTTTTATCAGGGTATTCCGCTTTATCTTTAAATTTAAGAAGGTTGACCATAAAAATTGGTTGGTCTTTATCCTTTTCAAGAAAACCAGCCATCTGCTCGTCATTAGGCATGAGTGCATTCTTCACTTCCATAACTAAACCTCTCTTCCTCTACGCACCATGTCTCAAAACTTCGCCGTTAGAAGCCCCAGTTAATACACCGTCGATAAAATTAATTTGTCCATTCACTACAGTTGCTTTATAACCTTTTGATCCCTGGACATATCTAGGAGCTCCACCAGGAAAATCGTGGGCAATCTCGGGCTGGAGTTCAGCTACAGAATCTGCATCAAAAACATTAACATCTGCTTTTTTACCAACTTCTAAAGTTCCTCTGTCTTTTAGTCCAATAATTCTAGCTGGAGCTGAGGTGATTCTTCTTACCCCTTCTTCTAAGCTATAAAGGCCAGTCTTACGCACCCAATGCGAAAGCACAAAGGTAGCCCAACCGGCATCACAGATTTGAGACACATGAGCGCCAGCATCGCCAAGCCCAGGAAAGATTCTATCGCTTAAGAACATTTCGCCAGCGGCTTCTAGATTTTGGTTAAACATTCTGTAATTGAATAAGGTTTTTCCATCAGATTCGTCAGATAGGTTTAAAAATAGCTCTGAAGGGTGAATGCCTCTTTCTTTAGACATTTCGGCCACACACTTCTCCGTTCCTGCAGCATAATCAGGAGTCTCTTCGTCTCCTAACCAGAAAACTAAATGGTATGGTAAATGTTCTTTACTGCTTGAAGCTTCCTCTATTAATTTGTTGCGAGTTTCTTGGTCTCTAATTGCAGCAAGCCTTCCCTTGAGGTCCATTGCTCTAATTTTGTCCCAAGTTTCTCCAGAAAAAGGCAATCCAGACTGCAAGCCAAACATAAAACCGGAAGATCTTGGTTGAGAAATAGCTGTTATATCTCCACCTTCACTGCAAAGTTCTTTAAGAAGACCGCGTACCCTTTTCCCCGACTCTAGGTCAGGACCTGTTCCCATACTAAAAAGTATTCGATCTCTTGTAGTACTAGCAAGGTCCTTAAGTAGCTTAACTGAGAACTCAGGTTGTCCTCCAAAATCCAATACGTTTTGCATAAGACCTCTTTTTTCACCCACTACCTTGGCTATTTCTAAAAGTTCTTTGGCTTCGGCATAGGTACCTGGAATTGACCTACCGTCTGGGCCGACATGAGGGGGGTATCTGTTTGTTGAAAATCCAACCGCTCCTCCATCCATCGATTCTCCAACTATTTCCGCCATTCTTTTAATCTCTTCATCTGTAGCAAGCTCTTCTACAGACCTTTCTCCCATTACGTAATATCTGACTGCAGTATGACCAACCATTCCGGCTACGTTAATTCCAAGATCAAACTTTTCTATGGAATTTAGATAACCTCCGTAATCTTCCCAGTCCCAAGGCAGACCTCCAAGTATGGCTTCTTTAGGAATGTCTTCTACTGTCTGCATCATATGAGCTATGAGTTCTCTGTCTTCGGGTTTACAGGGTGCAAAGGTAACCCCGCAATTACCCATAAGAACCGAAGTGACACCGTGATGACTAACTGGTCTTAGTTCATGATCCCAACCTATTTGGGCATCTAAATGTGTATGAATATCTACGAACCCAGGGGTGACTGTCTGACCTTCTGCATCTATTTCATGTTCAGCCTGTCCGTCTACTTTCCCAATTTCAGCAATAATTCCGTCTTTAATAGCAACATCAGCGTATTTAGCTTCAGAGCCCGTTCCGTCTACTACCTGACCTCCTTTAATTAAAATGTCATGAGTCATCTTTTCTCCCTTTGATAATTAAGCGCTTTCATAATAAATAAAGTAAAAAAACTGTCAAATGCTAAGCATTAAAGCCCTAGGCTAACTATTTAATCTTTTTTACTCTGAATCTTCCCTTAGAGTTCTCTAGAAAGAAAGATCGCATATCTCCAGGCACAATACGAATAGTTTCTCCCTTTTTTAATCTAGCTCTTTTTCCCGAATCAGTAAGCTGCCAGGTTTCTCCATTATCGAGCTTAAACTTGAATTTGTAGTTTATAAATTTAACGGACTCAATAGTCGCCGAGAAAGGTTGAGATTTGATCTCATTCTTTTGTTTTTCAACATCTCTCTGCCTGCTTATCCTCTTAACTCTCCTTTCTAGGGTTAGTATTTTTTCTTTCTGCTCTTCTATTATTTTTTCTGAAGATTTAGAAACCTTCTCTTCAGTTATAACTTCTTTTTTAACGGGCAAAGACTTTTCTACTTCTGGCTTAGCTTCTACCTCTGCGCTCTTGTTCTTATCCTTAACTAGAACATCAAAGCATGCCAGTCTTTCCATGGGGTCATTTATCAGACTGCACTTTTTAAAGTCTTCAATTGATTGGGCATTTAAAGAAAGAGCTATAAAGGGTAGAAAAACTAATATTGTTGATTTCACCAGTTTCATCATTTGGTCATTAAAGCAGATATTTCAATTATTCTAAATAGACAGAATTGGTGGGCTAGGCAGGACTTGAACCTGCAACCTTCTGCTCCGGAGGCAAACGTTCTATCCAGTTGAACTACTAGCCCATAGATCGATTATAAATTGATTTAAAGTTCGCTGTCTCTTTGTGCTTTTCTTCCTATATAATGGCCGCGCTTTTAACGGCTAACTTAAAATCCTATGAAAAAAACTGTTCTTTTTATTGCATTGGCACTTGCTTTTGCAACATTGGGCTTAGGGGCTTCAGAAGCAAAAAAAGCCATTGAAAAAAGAATAGCACCAGTAGGTCAAGTTTGTGTAGAGGGCCAAGATTGTGCACAAGAAGTTAATGTTGTTTCTTCCTCTCTGGGCGGAATGAGAAGCGGTAAAGAGGTGTACGACGCTGCGTGTACAACTTGTCATGCAATTGCATTAGCAGGAGCACCTAGGTTTGGAGACAGGCTCAGTTGGGGTGAAAGAGCAAATGAAGATTTAGATAAATTAGTGGAAACAGTAACCAATGGTTTGGGGGGGATGCCGCCCATGGGTATGTGTATGGACTGTTCTCAAGAAGAGTTAAGTGACGCCGTGCAGTACATGCTAGATGCACTAGACTAAAAGCTTTCTAAAGTTCCTTCTAACTCAGTCCATGAACTCACTTCTTTAAAGTCAGGTTTTTCATCAAGAGGCCAATCTATTCCCTTTTCATTAAACCAAATAGATTTCATTCCAAAATTATTACTCCCCTCAACATCATTTACGGGATGATCTCCGACATGACAGATTTCTTCAGCCCTGAAACCTGTTTGCTTTAACGCTTCTTCAAAGATTACTGGATCAGGCTTACCTGCATTTATATTGTTGGCAGATATATTGAAGTCAAAGTAGTGATCTATCCCAATTATTTTCATATCCGCATTTCCATTTGTTATCACCCCTAGAACATATCTTTGTTTTAAAGATTCAAGAACCTCTTCAACCCCTTCATAGAGGGTTACATCATTTCTGCCAGCATAAAAAATATTAAAAGACTCCCTGGCCATGATTTCAGACTCTTCTTTTGTGTAACCCGACCTGATGGCGAGCTCTACTAGAGTTAATTCTCTAAGTTTAGACAGCTGATAGACCAAGCTACTTTCTTGAGAAATTAGACTATCCCTGATTTCTTTTACCTCGTCACTTTTTAGGAGATTCTCAACACCAGGATAATTTTCAATTAACCATTTATTGGTATCTTTTTCAGCTTTAAGAATTACAGGTAGTAAAGGCCATAAAGTGTCATCTAAATCAAATGATATAGCCTTAATGCTCATTTACTTTTTCTACTTTTGGCTCTGGGGTGAGCATCGTCATATACTTTTGATAAGTGCTGGAAGTCCAGCTTTGTATATATTTGAGTAGTTCCTATATCAGAATGTCCCAACATTTCTTGTACAGCCCTCAGGTCTCCACTAGATTCTAATATGTGACTTGCAAAGGAGTGTCTTAGCATGTGAGGGTTAACCATTGGGAGGCCTCTTTTCTTGCTTAGCCGTTCAAGTCTAAGTTGCACAGAACGAGTGGAAATCCTTTTGCCGTTTTTATTTAAAAATAGAGCCTTATTGGCATCACTGGAAATATTTTCTCTAACAAGAAGCCAGTCCCTTAGGCTTTGTATGGCCTTTTCTCCAACAGGCAAGTCTCTCGTTTTATTTCCTTTACCAACCACGCGGCATGATCTCTCTTTGATAGAGATACTGTCCATATTAAGACCACAAAGCTCAGAAAGACGCAGGCCCGAAGAATACAGAAGTTCTACCATGGCTTTGTCTCTAATCTCAATGTCTCCTTGTGGCTTAAAATCTAAAAGTCTTTTCACAAGATCTGTATCCAGGGCTTTGGGCAATAATTGAGCAGACTTTGGGGAGCTGATATTTGCAGCTGGATTAGTTTCTACAACCTCTTCGTCTAATAAATAATTAAAGAAGCTGCGAATAGAAGACAGTGCTCTTTGTATACTTCTTGCGCTTAGACCTCTCCTCCTTTCTTGAGCCACAAATCCTCTAACTTGATGATCTTGAACTTCTTCCCATGAATCATTTTTTTCTTTTAAGAAAGTAAAGAAAGAATCCAGATCTCTTCTATAGCTACTGATTGTATGAGGAGAAAGGTGCCTAACTACCTCTAGATGAGACAGAAAGGAATCAATGTGTCTATCTAACATTTAAGAATTATGATTGTCTATTAACCCACTTACTACTTCAGCAACAAAATCTAAAAAAAGAGTGTCCTTATTTTCTGTATATTTACCTTGTCGAGCACTGCCCAATGCAATCATTCCTTTTAAAGTGTTACTTGTTAAGGGTATAAGGGCAACTTCCTTAATGGCAGTTTCGTCATTAAAAATAAATTTAGTAATATCCTGTTTTACTTCACCATAAAATGATTCTCCTGGTTTCATCAGACCAGCTAACCTATCTGCAGATTCTGCAGGATTCTTTATTCTGCCTTTAGGGATATTTTTATTGGACTCCGTAAAAAACATTAATCTACTTTCGTCTGCCCCAAAGTCTTTCTTAAATCTTTTCTCTAATAGAGCGGTTATTTCTTCTATATTAGAAGCATCAATCAGATCGAGGATTAATTTTTTTGTGAGAATAAAAATATCATCATTATTTTTAGCATTTGCTAATAACTCCATCAATTTATCTGTCGTAGAGTTGTAATCTGTTCTTAATAATTCAACTTGTCTTTGTATTAACGAAACAGCTGCTCCAGAATCATGGACTATTTCTATGGAATTTAATACTTCTGGATTTTCTTTAAAAAAATTAGGGTTTAAGATTAAGTAATCAGCAACTTCCTTGGCTGAAGGATTGTGTCTCTTTTTGTCACTCATATAAGAATACTAGTCTCTTCTAAGAAATCTGCGGGCCCTTTTGCAGTCAACACTTGGTTATCAGAATCATATTTTATAGATAAGCTGCCTGTCTTAAAATTAACTGTAGCCTCTTTTTGAAGGTAGCCAAGCTGAACTCCTATTACCACAGTGGCACAAGCGCCACTTCCGCATGCTAGAGTTTCACCTACGCCTCTTTCGAAAACCCTTATATTTACTTCGTTTGGAGAGATCATTTCAGCCAGGGTTAGATTTACACCATTAGGAAAAAATTTAGATTCTTGAATATTTTGCCCCCACTTATCAAGCGGCATAGTCTTAATTCCTGTAGTGAAGTAGATGGCATGAGGGTTTCCTAAATTTACAAACCCTATCTCTAAATTATCCCCCTCTAAGTCTAAAGAGTGGAGGCCCGAAGAATTTGATTTGGGTAATAACTCCTCACCCAAGTTAGGATCAGAGATTTCTTGTTCGACGGCATATATGTTTTTTTCAGGATTACTTATCTTCCATGTATTTTCTTCAATTCCAACCAACAATTCAGGTTTGTTAAGAAGCCCTGTATCAAATATATATTTACCAAAACATCTAGCTCCATTAATACAGTTTTCGGCCTTACTACCATCTCTGTTAAAAATAGTTGCGCTGAAGTCAAGATCAGGAAGGGATGGGGCCTCAATTGAGATTAATTGATCAAACTGAACCTGATTATTTGCAACAATCTTTTTAACTGAATCTGAGTCTATGCAACCTGATTGTCTAATTAAATCTACTAAAAGTATTTCGTTTCCAAGGCCCGAAAATTTACTCGTTTTTAATTCAGCTTGATTAGACATCTCTCTCTTGTCTTAGTAAATCATCAAAAGTTTCCCTTCTTCTGATAACTTTTATTTCTTCATCTTCTATTAAAATTTCAGAAGACTTTAATCGGCTATTGTAATTTGAAGACATGGCATGACCATAAGCCCCTGCATCATGTATAGCCAAAATAGAATTTTCATCAAGACTTAACAATCTTTCTTCTCCAAAAGTATCACCACTTTCACAAACAGGACCCACCACTTTATAAAAAAGTTCTTTTTTATCTTTGGTTTCCACCACAGAAATGTCATGCCAAGCTTGATAAAGAGATGGTCTAAGAAAATCATTCATTCCAGAATCTATTACAGCAAAATTCAGATCAGGGGTTTTCTTTAAGTATTCTACTTTAGAAAGAAGAACCCCTGCATTGCCTGAAATAGATCTTCCTGGTTCAAGAATAAGATTAAGGTTAAGCGGTTCAAGAACAGAAATTATTTCTGTTAACACCTCATCTATTTTTAGTTCTTTTTCTTCTTGATAGCTTATTCCAAATCCTCCACCCAAATCCAAATATCTCAAGTTATGCCCTTGCTTAGTTAAATGGGTTGAAATTTCAATCAGTAAATTTAAGTTTTCTAGTATTAATTCTTTATCAAAGATTTGAGATCCAACATGAGAAGCTATGCCTTTAAGATTAACTGATCCAGATTCAGAAGCCTTTCTGGCCATAGAATCCACCTTTTCTTTTAAAACACCAAACTTAGAGGTTTTGAGGCCTGTCTGAATATAAGGATGAGATTCAGAAGAAAGATCAGGATTTATTCTAATAGTGCATTCAGCTTGTTTTTTTAAATCCTTGGAGATATTTATAATTCTTTCTAATTCTTCTTCTGATTCAATATTAATCGAAAATATACCTGCACTTATGGCAAGTCTTATCTCTTCTTTAGTTTTACCAACACCAGAAAAAACAATATCTTCAGGTTTTGCACCAGCTTCCAAGCACCTTCTAAGCTCGTTGCCCGAAACAACATCGAAACCACTACCGAGCTCTGAAAGTAATGACAGAATGTGAATATTGGAGTTAGATTTAACAGAGTAACAAACTTTGTCCTCTTTCCTTACAGAAGAAACATAGTTATTTAGGTTTTCTTTTAATTTGTTAGCAGAATAGACGTAAACAGGAGTACCAAATTTTTTTGCTATATCCTTAAGAGATACATCATCTATAAAGAGCTGTCCTTCTTTTCGATTAAAGCCTTTCATAGACAGTACCTTCAAAGTAGCTACTTTCTTGAGGCAAATTTAAAGGCCCTCTGTGGCCGCATGCGTTTATGAAAAGCAAAGATACCAGTGAGATAGTAACTAAGAGAGTGGTTAAATAGGGTTTCAATTTTATCTCCTTGAGCTTAACTCTCGCTTGGCTTTATTTATCTGTCTCAGGACTTGTTTGGGAGACGTTCCGCCAATTGAATCCTTGTTTCTTATGGCTTCTTCTGGCTTGATTAAGTTCATTGCATCTTTTTCTATAAGCTTTGAATATTTCTTAAGTTCTTTTAGATTAAGTTCAAATATTTGTTTTTTTTGTTTGTCAGCATGAGCCACTATTTTTCCAACTAATTCATGCGCCTTTCTAAAAGCTAAGCCCTTTAAGACCAGATAGTCTGCTAACTCAGTAGCTGTAATATGACCTAATTCACAATCCTGTTTCATCTTCTTAGTATTTACAGACATTCCCTTAATCATTAAAGCCAATAACTCTAGGCTTGAATTAGAGTAATCTAAACTATCAAAGATAAATCTTTTATCCTCCTGCATGTCCCTGTTATAAGCCAGAGGTAAGCCTTTCATTAGAACGAGTAAACCCATTAAGTTAGACATAGTCCTAGCCGAGCCTCCTCTCATTAATTCAGAGACATCAGGATTCTTTTTTTGCGGCATAATTGAAGAACCAGTACAGAATTCTTCTGGTAAATCAATGTAATTGAATTGAGATGAGGACCAAATTATGAGTTCTTCATTAATCCTAGATAAGTGCACACCTAAAATACTTATGGTGGATAAAAGTTCAAGAGAGAAATCTCTATCACTGACTGCATCAATAGAATTATTTGAAATACGATCAAAACTTAATCTTTTTGCTAAAAGCTTCCTGTCTAATTTGTATCTATTTCCTGATAGAGCTCCAGAGCCTAAAGGCATGCTGCTTGCTCTCTTTTTAGTATCTTGAAGCCTAGAAAAATCCCGATTTAGCATTTCATACCAAGCCATAAGATGATGACCAAAAGTAACAGGCTGGGCTAATTGTAAGTGAGTAAATCCGGGCATTAGATCACTATGGTGTTTTTTTGCTTTAGCTACTATGGAGCCCTGTACTTTAGAAATTAGATTAGATATTTCATCTATAGACTTAAGCACAACGAGCCTAAGGTCAGTAGACACTTGGTCGTTTCTGGATCTACCTGTATGAAGTTTTTTAGCTGCATTTCCTGCTTTTCTTTGTAAAGCAGATTCTATATTCATGTGAACATCTTCCAATTGTTCCTTCCATTCAAATTTTCCAGATTCAATCTCCTTTTGAATAGTTTTTAGTCCTTTTAAGATTTTTGAGTAATCATTAGCTGTTATAACCCTGGCTTCCTTAAGCGCTTGTGCATATTTCATTGAACCAACAATATCCTCTTGATACATCCTCTTATCTTGGTCTAGAGAAGATGTATAACTAACAGCCAGTTTATTCACTGAATCTTCAAACCTACCTCCCCAAGAAGGGTTAGTTGCTTTTGACTTTTTAATCACCATTAGTTGATTTCCAGATTTTTAACTATTGAACTTGTGGGTTCTTCTCTGTTTACAGTATAAAAATGTATGCCAGGAGCTCCAAAATGGAGTAATTTTTCACAAAGTTTCGTTATAACCTCTACACCATACCCCAGTAAATCTTCATTGTTAGAAAATTTCTCCATCCCCTCTCTAAGCCAAAGAGGAATTTGAGCTTGGCAAATTTTAGCCATCCTGATTAATGCTTCAGAATCGTGAATAGGCATTATTCCAGGAACAACTGGAATTGAGATCTGTTCTTTTTCACATTTGTCCATGAACTTAAAATATGAATCTTCTTCAAAAAAGAATTGAGTTATCGCACCATCAGCACCAGCACTTACCTTATTAAGAAAATTTTCAAAATCTGCATTTTCTGATTCTGCATCAGGATGAACCTCTGGATAAGCTGATATTTCTATCGAAAAGTTTTCTTCTTCTTTTTTAATAAACTTAATTAAATCTAGAGCATAAGGAAAATCACCCAATCCCCCAATGCCTGAAGGAAGGTCTCCCCTTAGAGTCACTATCTTTGTTAATCCTTGTTCTTTATAGTCATTTAGGATTTCTTTAATTGAAGCTTTAGAAGCCCCAATACCTGATAAATGAGGGTAAGCTTTTTGCCCTAAGCTCATGATAGAAGTACATGTCTCAAGAGTTCCTTTTCTAGTTGACCCTCCTGCTCCATATGTAACAGAAAAGTATTCTGGTGAAAAATTACTTAACTTTCTTATTAAATCTACAATGCTTTCTTTTCCTTTCTCAGTTTTAGGAGGAAAAAATTCAAAACTCGTATTCATGAAGCCTTCCCATAACCAAAATCAGATTAGTACTTGTAGATATCGGATTTAAAAGGTCCTTCTTTGGGGACATTGATATATTCAGCTTGGTCTTTTGATAATTTTGTAATGGTCCCACCGAATCCTTCTACCATATAGCTTGCAACTTCTTCATCTAGTTTTTTAGGCAGAACCTCAACTTTTATAAGCTCTTGTTTGGCTTCGCTATCATTTAAGGAAGCAAATTTCTTTTCATACAAATACATTTGAGCCAAGACTTGATTTGCAAAGGATCCATCCATAATACGAGAAGGGTGTCCTGTTGCGTTTCCTAAATTAACTAACCTTCCTTCAGAAAGCAGCAGTAGATAGTCATCGCTTTCTAGATTAGGTGCTTTACCAGCTTTTGTGTCTCTAAAGATTTTATGAACTTGGGGTTTAACCTCTTCCCAGGCCCACTCATCTCGCATGAATTGGGTATCTATTTCAGTATCAAAATGACCAATGTTGCAAACCACAGCTCCTTTCTTTAGAGCACCCAACATATATTTATCGCAAACTTTGTAGTTACCTGTAGTGGTGACTAGTAGGTCTGTATCTTCAAGTAGTGCTGTATTAATTGCATCAGGGTTGTCTTTATTTTCTCCTTCTTTATAGGGAGAAACTAATTCATATCCATCCATACAAGCCTGCATGCCACAAATAGGATCAATTTCACTAACTCTAACTATCATCCCTTCTTGTTTTAAACTTTGTGCTGATCCCTTACCAACATCACCATAGCCAATCACTAAAGCTTTTCTTCCCGCTAAAAACATGTCAGTTCCTCTTTTGATTCCATCATTCAGACTGTGACGTGTCCCATATTTATTATCATTCTTCGATTTGGTTACAGAATCATTAACATTTATTGCTGGTACTTTTAATTTGTTCTCTTTTATCATTTCATGAAGTCTAACTACACCGGTTGTGGTTTCTTCAGTTATGCCATGTACTCTATCTAAGATCTCAGGATATTTATCATGTGCCATAGCCGTTAAATCACCCCCATCATCTAAGATCATGTTCGCATCCCAAGGCTCTCCATCTTTAAGGATTGTTTGTTCAATACACCAATCAAATTCTTCTTCTGTTTGACCTTTCCAGGCAAATACAGGAACTCCTGACATAGCGATAGCTGCAGCTGCGTGGTCCTGAGTTGAGAAAATATTACAGCCTGACCATCTAACTTCCGCACCCAAACTCGTTAATGTTTCTATCAAAACAGCAGTTTGTATAGTCATGTGTATGCAGCCTAATATTCTGGCTCCTTCAAGGGGTTTTTCAGCAGCATATGTTTCTCTTAGCTTCATTAGAGCTGGCATTTCAGATTGAGCAATTACAATTTCTTTTCTTCCCCAATCAGCAAGGGAAATATCTGCTACTTTAAAATCTTGTTTCTCATTAACCATTTTCTTTCCTTAAAATTAAGAAGCCTTTAATGCTTCAGCTTTATCAGTTTTTTCCCAAGAGAAGGCAGCTTCTTCTCTGCCAAAATGACCATACGCTGCTGTTGATTGGT
>JAKUUL010000020.1 GCA_022447025.1 SAR86 cluster bacterium
CCAGCTCCAGTTTTATCAGTCTTGTCTTATTTATCTTTTTAGATATTTAAGAAAGGAATCTAACCACCTAACTTGGTATAAGGCGAGTGAGTATATTGCCTTCCTTCCTCGTGTCTAAAATAGCAAAGTCTTTATTCGAATCAATAAGATTTACTCCATTTTGAGTAAGCTTTTCAATTTCAACTTTCAGATCATCTACAAGATAAATAAAGTCTGTTACGCCCTCTCCTCTCTGATCAAAACAGTCTCCGTAAATTGAGCTCGTATTAGTTGGTTTCAAAAACTCAAAAATAATTGGCCCTCCCTCTATCTGTCTTGAGAAAACATTGGGAAACTCATACTCCTTTAATGATAGATTCAATAGAAAACCCAATTCAAGATAATATTCAGAAGCTTTTTCAACATCCTCCACAACAATTCCTAAACCTAATAGTTTCCAATTACTTACCAAAGGATGATTTAAATTATTTTCTTTCCAAGTATTTTCCCACTCACCAGCACTGGGTCTTAGAGAAATCATTACATCGCCAAACTTACGTGTGTCGAGATAATTCTCTATGGTCTTACCATTTACAGAAGCTTTAAAAACCAGGTCACATCCTTTTTCTATAAGTAATTCAGTGTCTCTCTCAATATCGGATGTATTGAAAGCTATATGATTTATTCCTGATCCCTTTTTCTCTAAATACTCACTTATGAACATTCCGGGTCCAGGCTTCATTGGATAAACCTCTAACTGGCAATTACCTATTTGGGAATTTCCATCTCTAAAATTGTGAGCTCCGCCCGTTTTGTATTTATGGGTTATGGGATCTCCGTCTAAAGTTTGAAAGTACATGAGCTCACCCTCGCCTTCTTCATGAGGTAGTAAAGGTTGGGGTCCCACACTCACACCCATCCCAATAGACTGGAAATGATTTAGAACGGCATTTCTGTTGGTCACCATCATTCCTAGATGGTTAAGGATCCAATCTTTACTCATGCCATATAGCCTCCATCGACATTGAGTATAGTGCCTGTTATATAGCTTGAAGCATCGGATGCTAAAAATACCGCTGCATTTGCCATTTCATCGAAAGTTGCCACTCGACCAAGGGGAAGGTTTTCTGGTCCCGTTAACCAAGCTTCAAATTTTTCAGCTTCAGTTACTTCTTTCTTTTCTCTCTTTACAGTTTTCTTCTTTTTCTTTCTGTTTTCTGTACCAGGGAATTCTTCCCATTCAACTAAGGAGGGTGCGATGGCATTGACTCTAATATTATGGGGACCAAGGTATCGACAGTATTGTCGGGTCATCATTGCAATTCCCGATTTTATGATTGCATAGTTACCCATTGCTTTGTCAGCATGAGCCTTTAAACCACCTCTCGAAGTTAAATTAATTATGCTTCCGCTATTTTGTTGAATCATTACTGGCGATACTTCTTGAATCATTAACCAGTAGCCTTTTAGATTAACATTGGTCAACTTTTCCCAAGAATCTTCATCTAAATCAACCACTGATTTAGGGTGATACATAACGGCTACATTCATTAAAATATCTATAGTTCTAAACTCTTCCACTACAGTCTTTACTAATTTTTTTACTTCTTTTTCAGAAGAAATATCTGCCTTTAATGCTAGTGATTTACGACCCATAGCTTCTATTTCTTTACTGACTTTGAGTAATTGACCTGACTCTATGTTTATATCAGTAACTGCCACGTCAGCTCCTGCTTCCGCCAATCCCAACGCAAATGCCTTACCCATATTCCTTCTGGCGCCAACTACAAGAGCTTTTTTACCTTCTAAAGAAAATTTACTTAAACTCATAACTTAACTATACCAAACTCCAGACTTCTTCTTTTTGTAATAAAATTATTTTATGAACAAAATATGTCTCTGGTCAGGCCCTCGAAATATCTCTACTGCCCTTATGTATAGTTTTGCCCAGCGTGACGATACTAAGGTTGTAGATGAACCTCTGTATGGCCATTACCTTTTAGTAACAGGGATTAAACACCCCGGAAGAAAAGAAATAATGGCTGAAGTCAATTGTGACGGTAAGTTTGTTATGGATGATCTTTCAAAAATGAATGACTCTGATGGAAAGAAAGTTTTATTTTTAAAACAAATGACAAAACACTTGGTTGAGATAGAACATGATTTTCTTCCAAAATTTAAAAATATACTCCTGATCAGAGATCCAAAAGATATGTTGCCATCTTTTGCAGTAAACATACCTAAACCAAATCTTGCTGATACTGGTCTTGATCTACAATGGAAGCTATATAAAAGTCTGAAAAGTTTGGGAAACAAGCCTATAGTTGTTGATGCAAAAGAATTATTAATGAATCCAGAAAATATACTCAAACAGTTATGCACTCATTTGAATCTTGAATTTGTTGATTCCATGTTGAGTTGGCCAGCTGAACCTAGAAAAGAAGATGGTATATGGGCCAAGTATTGGTATCAATCCCTTCATAAAAGTACTGGTTTTCAGTCTTATCAAGCCAAGTCAAACTTTCCAGTTGAGCTTAAACAAGTTCTTTCAGAGTGCATGCCTTATTATGAAAAGCTTTTATCAAAAGCTATTCAAGCAAACCAAGAAAAAGTATGAAATTACCAGATAAACGTAATAAAAATATTCTTATTAATATAAATGGAGAATTATTGCCTAGAAACGAAGCTAAAGTTTCTGTATTTGATAGTTCAGTTCAAGGAGGCGATGCAGTCTGGGAAGGACTAAGGGTATATAAAGGTCGTATAGCTGCATTAAATGATCATCTTATAAGACTACAAAATTCTGCTAAAGCCCTTGCTTTTGATTCCGTCCCCTCATCCGACGACATCCGAAAAGCAATATTCTCTACTCTTGAAGCCAATGGAATGTGGGACGAAACTCATATTCGATTGACACTTACTAGAGGTGAAAAAGTGACCTCGGGTATGAATCCTAAACTTAATCAGAAAGGTTGTACCCTCATAGTCCTCGCAGAATGGAAACCGCCTGTCTATTCAAATAGTGGCATAACAGTAATTACTTCATCTATAAGAAGAAATTCTCCTCAGCACTTGGATTCAAAAATACACCACAATAATCTGTTGAATAACATTCTTGCAGTAATAGAAGCAAACACAGCTAATGTAGATAGCGCGGTGATGTTGGATGTGAATGGTTTTATCTCAGAAACCAATGATACTAATATTTTCTTGGTTCGTGACAATGTCATCCATACACCAACTACAGATAGCTGTTTACCTGGACTAACTAGACAAATGATTTTAGAAATAGCTGCTGAAGAGGGAATCCTCACTCAAGAGAAAAACCTTTCTCTAACGGATCTTTATTCGGCTGATGAAGTATTTACTTCTGGCACCATGGGTGAAATAACACCTATTCTTAAAGCGGATGGTAGAGAGATTGGAAAAGGCGAAGCCGGCGCAATGACAAAAAGGATTCAAAAATTACATTCCTCTTTTGCTTACAAAACAGGTGAGTCGGTTCCTTTTAAAGAGCCTGTAAAAAAAGAAAATAATTAACTTATATTTTGTTACAGAGCTAATTTACAGCCAACCTCTGTTGCTATCTTTTTAAAACCCAGTTTCAAGTTAATTTGAAACATTGGATTGTTTTCCTCATTTCCCGTAAATACTTTTTTAAATCCCTTTTTCTTTAAATCCTCTAAAGCAAATAGCTTTACTGCCATACAAATACCTTTTCGGCGGTACTCAGGTATAACACCAGTTAAATCAGTGAGAGCCGTATCATTTGTTATATCCGACCTATCATAACTAGATAGGGCAACCCATTTATCTTCATCCACAACAATGTATAGGTCCTCAGGTTTAAACCAAGGTGTAAATAAATGCCCCCTCCACGAATCCATGTCTACCCCTGGCTCTATTACATCTGTAGGAACATCCCGTTCAATCCTATGCCAGAGCTCATATAATTTTTCTTCCCAGTTAGAATGGCTTTTCTGAAGTTCCTTTAAATTAGAAATCTCAAAAGGACTTTCTTTAAATCTTGAAACATAACTACTGAAATTTTTTGGATTAAACTCTTCTAAAGAAATAAGAGATACAAATTCAACTTGTGACACTTCAAAACCATTTTTGAGATAAAAATTTATATAAAAATCATTTCCATTGAATAACCAAGCTCTGAATGTTTTGACCTGCTCCATTTTTTTGGCCAAAGATATTTGGTAATTAAGAAGCTCTTGGGCATAAGGAAGATATTCCTCTTCGCTTGGAAACGAAATACTAGAATCTAACAACGTGGGGTCAAAAGCCCATTCGTCATGAGCTGTGTAACCGTAACCAAAAACTTTGTTGTTGAAACTTAAAAAATTGGTCTCGGGTTTACATTTTTCAGGGATTCTACCTGCGTGATACTTCAGCATTTCAACACCCCCCCAATCTTTGACGTGATAATCCAGAGATTTCTCTAGTTCAAAAAGTTTTTGGTACTCTTCATCCGAACTAGTAAAGGGTATTATTTCTAGACTTGAACTAACCACTTTAATTCTAGATATTGTTGATTATATCTTTGGCCACTCTCTCAATAACTTCATACCTTGTATCAAAATTAGGCAAAATCATTACCTGATCTAGTCCGGATTCTGATAATTGGTGTAATCTTTCTAAAAGTTGTTCTTTTGTGCCGATCATATTAGATGCGGTTAACACCTTAGGCGTCAGAAACTTTTCCTCTTCAGGAATAACCCAGCAGTTATGGCCTTCATGAATTCTTTGATGTCGCCTTTCTTCGGGAAAAGATTCCAGAAGAGAAGTGTAGTCCTCCCATATCTCTGTGAAAGCATTAGGTGGTTGATGGCCAAAATTTCTATATTGATCGTAGTTGTAATGCACAGCTGCCATGGCCATGGCACCACACTCAGATTTAACACGATCAGAATCTACTGCTTCACCTTCTTCTAATACCACCATTGAGGTTAAGGCTGTGGTGTAATAATTTTCTTTGGGTTTGAGGTCACGATTTATTTCTTTGGCTCCCTCCTGAATTAAATGCCACATACCGCTTACTGTTTCAGGGGTATTCACTCCTAAAACAGCTCCATCTCCGTATTTTCCCGCTAAAGCCAATGATTTGGGACCAAAACCTGAAATGTATAGTGGAATTGGATCTTTAAAATTAACAAAGCCTTTATCTGGCATGATGTGTTTAATCGGTAAGGATTTATCTCCAACATGCAATTCGCTTTCTTCGCCCTTTAATAGAGGAGCCAAAGTTTGTAAATACTGTTCAAATTGTTTTATGCGATGCGGAGGCAGCCCCATGACTCTCATAGCAGTATTTCCTGCTCCAACACCAAAAAAAGTACGTCCAGGAGCTAGAGCATTTATAGTTGCAATACCTGCTGCATTAACTGGAGCTGGCCTAGTACCGGTTATAGCTACTCCTGTTCCAAGGTGAATTTTATTGGTTCGAGTTGCTGCTAAAGCAAGAGTTGCATAACAGTCTGACCATAGCATTTGTGAATCTGCCAACCATGCGCACTTATATCCTAGTTCTTCCGCGCGAACTACATAATCTACATCACCAATATGTGATGCTACACAAATCCCTAAATCCATAACCCCTCTCCTTTAATCTTAACTTATAGCTGGGGCATTAGAACCCACAACCTCTTCTCTTAATTCTCTCTTTAGAACCTTTCCTGTAGCATTTCTAGGCAGTAACTCTATAAACTCGACGCTTTGTGGAACTTTAAACTTAGCTAGGTTCTTCAAACAATGTTCTATGATTTCTTTCTCTTCTATTGTTTGACCTTCTTTGAGTGAAATAAAGACTTTTCCAGTTTCACCCCATCTCTCATCTGGTACTCCAATTACAGCAGCTTCCGCGATTTGAGGTAATTGATAGATAACGTTTTCAACTTCTGCAGGATAAACGTTTTCTCCTCCAGAAATATACATGTCTTTCCAACGGTCTACGATGTAGACAAAACCTTCATCATCAAATCTTGCAGCGTCTCCAGTTTTTAACCAATCACCGTCAAATGAATCTTCAGTTGCCTCTGGCTTATTCCAATATCCAGGAGTTATATTGGGACCTCTAATATAAAGTTCTCCTACCTCTCCCCAAGGGAGCTCATTGCCATCATCATCCACCACTTTAACTTCAGTATGCATTAATGGTTTTCCAGCTGATCCTATTTTTCTCTCTGCGTCAGCGGCATCAAGACCAATTCCTCCAGGACTAGTTTCTGTCATACCCCAACCCTGGATCATAGATACTCCCCTTCCTGACCAAGTCTTTAAAATAGCCTCTGCACAAGGTGCACCTCCAATACCTGCGATCTTCAAAAAAGATAAATCTGTTTTATCAAAATCAGGATGATTCATCATGAATTGATATGGCGCTGGTACAGCGAAGAAATGGGAAACTTTGTAATCAGAATTTCCCAGAATAGAGAGAGCCAAGCCTGGATCAAATTCTCTTATAAGAATTAATTCACCACCCGCATGAAGTACCGGATTAGCATAACAATTCATACCGCCCGTATGAAACAGAGGTAAAACTACTAACTGCACAGTTTCTGGGCTGATAAAAACAGGAGTAGCTAAATTTATACAGTTATAAAGCTGCATCCTGTGATTAATCATTGCTCCCTTCGGGTGGCCAGTTGTACCAGATGTGTACATAATCATTATTAGATCATCGTGCGTTGTGGGCACTTCTTCATACTTTCCATTTGATTCTTTGAGAGCAATTTCGTATTGACTTGAAGGGTCCTCATTGTCTATCTGAAGTGATTCCTTAATTTGACAATCTTTCTGTAGCTCAAGAGATATGTCCAAAAAACCAGAATCATAAATTAATACAGTAGGAGTGCTGTCATTCAAAATGTACTCGAGCTCGGGTTTGGTCAACCTCCAGTTAAGAGGTAGTTCTATGGCACCAATTTTTGCGCAAGCAAACTCCAACTCAAAGAATTCAGCACAGTTCTGTGACAGAATGGCAACTCTGTCGCCCTTACCAACACCATTTTTTTGTAGCCACTCAGCTAATTTATTTGATCTGATATCTAACTCTGAATAAGTCAGTTCTTTATTGATACTTAAATCCCTTATAGCAATTTTATTTGGGCGAACATTTGCATGATAAGCAGACCAATCATAATAGTTTACCGTCATGTTCTTCTCCTTAAAAAATCATAACCATTAAAATATAGAAGACAATCACTACACCCCAAATACCCGCTATGAGACCTAATCTGCTTCCTAATTTTTCCCCTCTGGAGTATTGCCATAAAAGAAACAGAACAGTGAGAAAGAATAAATATATTATTACACCTAACAAGAGCCACTCTCCTTATAATTACTTAAGAGAAACATATCATTAAGTTGAACAAAATAAAAACTCAAAATCTCAATAGAAACTTTTGTCATGGGCTATAAGACTTCAAAAAGAAAGAAAAGACTTAGGCAAAGCAATAAGCCTAATTCTCGAATAGTTGGGATTCTTAAAAAGAGTAAAAGTAATAGATATCGAGTAATAGATTCTTACTCGGAAGAATCCTACAAAATATCTGTAAAAGAATTACGCAAAGCCTTTGTTGGTGACAAGGTTCAATGCTCTTTAACTCCCAAACGATGGGTACAAATAGAAAAAGTCTTAGAATCTAATACAACTTCCTTCATAGGTAAGCTTGAAAAGTTTGGTAAAAGTTACAAGGCCTTACCCTTGGATTCGGGAAGACACAATTATGTGAATATAAATGGAAAGGTTCCTAATGCTGTCAAGATTTCTAATCTGGTTAAGGTAAAGGTTACACAACAACCCACAAGCAGATCTTCGGCTAAAGGATACATTGAAAAAGTGTTAGATAACAAAAACCCCGAGACTGCAGCTAACGAAATTGCTATCTCTAGATTTAACCTAAGAAATAGCTGGCATAAAAATATAGTAAACGAAGTCAAAAAAATACAAAGATTGGATCCTCTTCTGCCCGGTACGAGGAGAGATTTGTCTTCCCTTCCCTTCGTAACAATTGATGGGAAAAACGCTAAAGACTTTGATGATGCAGTTTACGCTGAAGAAACTAATAAAGGAGGCTACAACTTATATGTTGCTATTGCAGACGTAAGTCACTTTGTTTCGATTGATAGTTTTATAGACCAGGAAGCAAGAAATAGGGGCACTTCCATTTACTTTACAAACAAAGTTATTCCTATGTTGCCAGGAGAATTAAGCAATAAATTGTGCTCTTTAAGGCCTAATGAGAAGAAAGCATGTTTAGTTTGTAAAGTAGAACTCGACAGTAAAGGAAAGTTAGATGAAGCAACTTTCTTCGAAGCAATTATTGAATCAAAAGCCAGACTTACTTACGAAGAAACAGGTACCTATTTTGAAAAGGATGATTACCCTACTCACCTTTTATCCTGTCTCCAACCGCTTAAGAATATTTACGATCTGCTGAAAAAACAGAAAATTTCTAGATGTGCTCTTGAACTTGATATTCCTGATTATTTACCAAGGTTTAAGAATAATGAAATTCTAAAATTTATTAAGGGTAAAAGGAATATAGCCCATCAAGTGATTGAAGAATGTATGCTGTTGGCAAATATTAGTGCAGCGCAACTCCTCCTAAACTCACAAATTCCTTCGATCTACAGAATACATCCTAAACCCGATGCGATTAGCATCAAGCACCTCGAGATGTTTGCAAGATCTAGAAGCCTTAACATAAAAATTAGACCTGAGGCAAAAGTGGAAGACTTTTATAAATTAATAGAACTAGCTTCCGGTAGAAAAGATTTAGAGGCAATTCATATGCAAATCCTTCAATCTTTAACTCTTGCTTCTTACAGTGAAGAATCATCTGGCCACTTTGCCTTAGCTTATAAGGCCTACACACATTTCACTTCACCAATACGCAGATATCCAGATTTAATGGTTCACAGAGCAATTAAAGAACTTATACATCAAAACAATAAAAAAGAGCTTAAAGTCAGACAGGCAAAAAAAACCAAATCAAATGAAAACAACTACCCTTTCAATTTACAAGCGGTAAAAGAAATAGCAGAGCAATCTTCTTTTAAAGAGCGTGAAGCTGAAAAAGCTACTCGGGATGCCACAAACACTCTAAAGTGTGAATTAGCAGCTAAACACAGACAGAAATCTTTTAAGGGGACCATAACTGGTATAACAAATTTCGGTATTTTTATTCTTCTCCATGATTTAGGCATTGATGGACTTTGTCATATAAAAAACCTTCCAAATAATGACTATTTCGTATTTGATCAAGTCACTAAGAGCTTGAAAGGAAAATCTTCAGGTAAAGGATACTTTCTGGGAGATTTAGTCTCAGCTAGAATCAGGGAAGTTGATATTTCTTTGCAAAGAATAGACTTAGATATTGCCAAGTGAAAATAGAAAAGGACCAAGAAATTATTTGTGGCATCAATGTCATCGAAACAGTTTTAAATCTTAGACCTGGAAGCGCAAAAACACTTTTTGTATTGGATTCAAAATCTAACTCTAGAATAAAAAAAATTCTTTCTTCGGCTAAAACTAATCAAATAGAGATCTCATTCAAGACTAAAGATTTCTTTTCAAACTACTTTGGAGATCAAAATCATCAAGGATTGGCTATGTTATGTAATAAAAGAATTGAAGAACAAGAAACATTCTTAGATAACTTGCTCGAAAGAGATTCTCTGTTCTTACTTATTCTCGATCATATTACAGATCCACATAATGTTGGGGCCTGTCTAAGAAGTGCAGCAGCTGCCAATGTAGACGCTGTAATTGTGCCTAAAAATAGATCCTGTCATTTGACCCCAACTGTAAGAAAAGTTTCTTCGGGCGGATCTGAACTTGTACCGTTCGTAGTTGTCACAAATTTAGTTAGAACTATAAAAAAAATGAAGCTATCCGATGTGAATATTGTAGGCGCTGAAAAGAACGGAGAGACGGACTACAAAGAATTAGTTCTGGAAAAGAAGAATGCTTTGATAATTGGTTCAGAAGATAAGGGACTAAAGAAACTGACAGCTGAAAATTGCGATACTTTGATAAGAGTTGACTTACCTGGAAGTGTGGATAGCTTAAATGCTTCTGTTGCCTGCGGCATTTTATTGTTTGAATTTGTTAGTAAATCTGAAAATTTTATTTAGAATACATCGATGCTGGCACAACGAACTCTTACAAATTCTATAAAAGCGTTCGGTGTTGGACTTCATAGTGGCGATCCTATTTCTTTAGAACTAAAACCCGCCCCACCAGATACTGGAATTATTTTTGTAAGAACAGACCTAAATCCTTCCGTAGAAATAAAAGCCAGAGCTGAAAATGTTGGAGATACAACTCTTAGTACCACTCTTTGTAATGACGATGTAAAAATATCCACGGTTGAGCATCTTCTTTCAGCCATGGCTGGATTGGGAATTGATAATGCTTATGTGGAAGTGAATGCTTCTGAAATACCAATTATGGATGGAAGCGCAGGACCATTTGTCTTTTTAATTCAATCTGCAGGAATAGATGAACAACAAAAACCGAAAAAGTTCATACGCATTAAAGAGAAAGTAAGGGTTGAATTTAATGACGCCTGGGCTGAAGTATCTCCATTTGAAGGCTTTAAAGTAACCTTCACCATGATTTATAACCATCCGGTTCATAAAAAATACACCAACGTAGCATCCGTTAATTTCAATAGCACATCTTTTGTTAAGGAAGTTTCAAGAGCTAGAACCTTTGGTCTAATGAAAGATATGGAAATGTTGAATGAAGAAAATCTAGCTCTAGGTGCGAGTATGAAAAATGCCATTGCGATTGGAGATGATGAAATTCTTAATGAGGAAGGCATTAGATTCGAAGATGAAATGGTTAAACATAAAATTCTGGATGTAATCGGAGATTTATATTTACTGGGTCATAACTTAGTGGGTTCTTTTGAGGGCTATAAATCTGGCCATACAGTTAATAATGCTCTTTTGAGAGAATTGATTTCTAGACCTGAAACTTGGGAAATCCTTTCTTATGATGACCCTAAAAATTCACCAATAACCTATTTAGACCCGATAATAGACCCCAGTCTTGGATAATTTCTGATCCTTATTCGGAAAATAATCCTTACAAGTTGTAAAATTTGTCTGAGAATTTAAATTAATGAATATTTTTGGAAAAATTTTTGGTTCGAAAACTGGCAAGAAACTAAGGAAAATTGAACCCTTAGTTAAGTCTATTAATAAATTAGAAGAGAATTTTTCTTCTTTAAGTGATTCTGAACTCGTAAACCTGAGAAAAGATTTCATTAGAAGATATCAGTCTGAAGAAAGTCTAGATGATTTGCTATCGGAGGCCTTTGCTGTCACTAGAGAAGTTGCCAAAAGAAAGCTTAATCTTCGCCATTTCGATTGCCAATTATTAGGCGGAATAGCTTTACATAATTGTCAAATTGCTGAAATGGCAACTGGTGAAGGAAAAACTTTAGTGGCTACTCTTCCTGCTTATCTCAATTCTTTTACAGAAAGAAAAGTTGTATTAGTAACTGTAAACGATTATTTGGCTAAACGAGATGCAGAATGGATGAAACCAATTTATGAAGGTCTAGGCATGACAGTAGCTTTTATTGTATCGGGTCAGGGCTTTGAAGAAAGGAAAGCTGCATATGAAGCAGATGTTATCTATGCAACCAATAATGAACTTGGTTTTGATTTTTTGAGAAATAATATGGCCATAAGTCAAGAAGAAAGAGTCATGACAGACTTTTACTTTGCAATTGTTGATGAAGTGGATTCCATCTTAATTGATGAAGCAAGAACCCCATTGGTTATCTCAGGTGCAGCAGAAGATACATCAAAGATCTATACCCAAATAGCTAGATTTATCCCCGAACTTAAACAACAGGAAGTCTCAGAAGATGAAGAAGGTAACAGGGTGATTAAAGAAGAGGGACATTTCTTAATTGATGAGAAATCTAGGCAAGTAGAATTAACTGAATTGGGTCATGATCATGTTGAAAAATTATTACAGTCTGCTGACATGCTTAATGAACAGAAAAGTCTATATTCTTCAACGAACTTAAGGCTTCTTCACTACATTCAATCTTCTCTAAGAGCTCACTTCTTATTCCAAGAAGATGTAGATTATTTAGTTCAAGAAAATCAAATAGTTCTAATAGACGAAAATACAGGCAGAGCGATGCCCGGAAGACGACTGGGGGATGGACTTCATCAAGCGATAGAACAGAAAGAAGGTGTTCCTATTCAAATGGAAAGTAAGACTCTAGCTTCATGCACCTTTCAGAATTATTTTAGGCAGTATGAAAAATTAGCTGGAATGACAGGAACTGCGAGTACTGAGTCTCAGGAATTCATGGAAATATATAACCTTTCAGTTCTTGAAATCCCTACTAACCAACCAATGATAAGAGAAGATAACAATGATGTGGTCTATTTAACCGAAAAAGAAAAGTTTGAGGCCGTTGTGAAAGAAATAGAGGAATTCAGAAATAAGGGAAATCCAGTGTTAGTTGGAACTGCTTCTTTAGAAAGTTCAGAAATTATTTCTGACCTTTTAAAACAAAAAAACATCAATCATCAAGTTTTAAATGCTAAAAATCATGCTAGAGAAGCTGAAGTAATTGCCCAAGCAGGTCAATCTGGAATTGTAACCATAGCCACCAATATGGCTGGAAGAGGAACAGATATTGTCTTAGGGGGTAACTGGGAAGCAGAACTTGGAAAGCAAGAAGACGGAAATAATATATCTAAAGAAAAAATATATTCGGACTGGCAAGAAAGAAACAGAAAGGTAATAGATTGTGGTGGTTTGCATGTTATAGGAACTGAAAGAAATGAATCCAGAAGGATAGACAATCAATTGAGAGGAAGGTCTGGAAGACAGGGTGATCCGGGTTCATCTAAATTCTACCTCTCCCTAGAAGACTCCTTAATGAGAATCTTTGCTTCTGACCAAGTAAAGAACATGATGCAAGGTTTAGGATTGGAAGACGGCGAAGCTATAGAGCACAGAATGCTTAGCGGAGCTATACAAAGAGCTCAGAAACGAGTTGAAGGCAGGAACTTTGATATCAGAAAATTACTTCTTGAATACGATGATATGGCTAACGAACAAAGACAGATAGTTTATTCACAAAGAAATTCTGTGCTGGAATCTGAAGATATAAGTGAATTACTAGACTCCATGAGACAAACCGTAATTGAAAATGAAATTAGTGAATTTATTCCTGAACAAGCTCCGGCTCAGCAGTGGGATATCAAAGGACTAGAGACATCAGTTCATAATAACTTTGGTCTTCAGATGCCTTTACAAAACTGGTTAGAAAGCGATTCCAATTTAAATGAAGAGGATATTAGCGAAAAAATATATTCTGCAGCTACGGCCAGCTACAGGACTAAAGGAGAAAGCATTGGTCCGGTTATGAGAGATTTTGAAAAACAAATTCTTCTTCAAATAATTGATAATGCCTGGAAAGACCATTTAGGATCGGTTGATTACTTAAGGCAAGGAATTGGCCTGAGAAGTTATGGGAGTAGGAATCCGAAGTTGGAATTCAGAAAAGAATCATTCGCCCTATTTGAGGAGTTACTTGAAAATATTAGAGCAGAGGCAACAAGATTTTTAGCACGGGTCGAAATAGAAGTGGATGCCCCAGAAGAACTAGAGAGAGTCCAAAAATTAGGAAGAAAGAAGACGGTAGAGCATCAAAATTCAGAGTCTGCTTTTGGTTCTGATGAAGTTGAAAACAAACCGCAACCACAAAGTCCTCAATCGCAAGAACAAGGGAATAGAAGGCTCAGAAGATACGAAGCCAAGATGGCTAGAAAAAAAGATAACAAGAAATAAAATTTAGATTTATGGCAGCTATACAAAATATAGAAGGCGTTGAATTGTCTAGTTCCTCGAGTAATTCTCGTTATGGCAAAAGGGATGATAGTGTCGTCATAAAACTCCAGAGTAAGGCTAATATTAGTTGTAAGTTTACAAGTAATGCTTTTCAAGCTGCCCCTGTAATAATAGCCAAAAAGCACATTCTGAATGGAGGTAATAAAGAAAAGATTTTTTTAATCAATGCTGGAAATGCAAATGCAGGTAATGGTAAGTCAGGAGAGCTGGATGCCCTTAAATGCTGTAAAGAAGTTTCTGAGTTTGCAGGTCTAAACACTGAAGATATATTGCCTTTTTCTACTGGCGTTATAGGCGAGCCCCTTAGTACAGAAGAACATATAGCAGCATTTAAAAAGGCTTACAGTTCTTTAAAACCCACAAATTGGAGAAAAGCAGCCAAGGCTGTACTAACTACTGATACTAAAATTAAGCTGGTTTCTAAGACTTTAGTTAAAGGAAAAAAGAGTATCAATATCACTGGCTTTGCAAAAGGATCGGGAATGATAAGACCAGACTTTGCTACTCTCTTAAGCTTTGTATTTACTGATGCAGATATAAATCAATCTCTTCTAGATAGATTACATAATGAAGCTCTATCGGAAAGTTTTGAACGAATTACTGTCGATGGAGATACATCTCCAAATGACTCCTCAGTGTTAGTAGCTACAGGTAAATCAGGCATCAAAGTAAGAAGTAAAGCAAAAGAAATAAAAAACTTTAAAAAAGAGTTAGTTCAATTATTTCAATCTTTAGCTCAAGACATTATTAGAGATGCAGAAGGAGCAAAGAAGGAAATTGAGATCAGAGTAGAGAAAGCAAGAAATAATACTGTGGCTAGAGACGTGGCTTTTACAATTGCACACTCGCCTTTAGTAAAAACAGCAATGTATGGAAATGATGCCAATTGGGGAAGAATTTTAGCGGCCGTTGGAAGAGCTGATGGTATTTCTGATATCTCAAAAGTTTCTATTAAATTAAATGGCACTCCCTTAGTTACCAGAGGTTCTAGAGACCCTAGGCACAGCGAATCGAAAGCTTCAAAATCTGTAAAATCTAAGAAAGTAGTAATTAAGGTTATTCTAAATGAAGGTAAAGATAGTTTCTCTGTTCTCACTTCAGACCTGACTGAAGATTACGTCTTGATTAACAGTGACTACCGAAGCTAGGAATGGATCTACCCAAAATATACCCCATCACACCTGAAACAGATATTTTTGAAAAACTTCTTACAGCAATCACAGGATCAGCTTCAAATAATTTTTCTGTATTTCAATACAGAAGAAAGAATCTTGACGAATCTAGGGTTGAAGAAGAATTGGATTTATTAGAACCTATTACTGCCGAATTCAATATCTCCGTCATAATCAATTCTTTTCATGGAAGTCGCTCAATAAGTAGATTTTCTGGCTTACATCTAAACGGCATAGATTTAAAAGACTCAAAGAAAAGACTAGTGGAAAAGAATAAATTTTTTGGTATTTCCTGTCATAACAAAGAAGATATTAAGAAAGCAGAAATTTTGGATGCAGATTACATATTTCTGTCTCCAGTCAATAAAACTTCCTCGCATCATAATCAAAAACCTTTGGGCTGGAAGAAGTTCTCTGAGTTAAGTAAAGAAACTAAGCTGCCAGTCTATGCATTGGGTGGGTTAGGAAAAGAAGACTTATTAAAAGCAGAAGAAAATGGTGCCTATGGTATTGCTGGAATAAGCAGATTTTGGTCTTACTAATGCTTTGTTATTTCCTCTAAATCCTCTTCAGAATCAAATAAAGAACTTCCAGCTATTTTATTTCTTTCACTAGCCCAAGATCCTAGATCCAAAAGCTGACATCTCTTTGAACAGAAAGGTTTGAATGAATTACCCTCTTTCCACTCCACTGGAGTTTTACATTGTGGACAATTTACTTTTTTTTTCATTCAGCCATCTGAAGATATTTCTCATGCAACTCTTCAACCTTTTTTTCCAATTCTTCTATCGTGCCTGTATTAAGCAATACATCATCTGCCTTACCTAGCCTCTTCTCTCTTTCCATTTGGGCTGAAACCATTTGCTCAACTTGATCAGTAGAAACTTCATCTCTTTCCGCTGTTCTTTCAACTTGCACTTCCTTAGGTACATCCACTACTACTACTCTGGCACACATTTCTTGGGAATTGGTTTCTAACAATAAAGGTGCTACGAATAAGGTGTAGGGGCTGGTGGATTCTGATATTTCCTTAGCTATCTGTTCCCCTATCCTTGGATGAAGAACAGATTCAAGCCATTTTCTTTCTTCAGCATCTGAAGCAATAATTTCCCTAAGTTTAGTTCGATCTAATTGCCCATCGCCTGCAATAATTTCTGAACCAAAATGTGATTCTATTTCTTTAAGCGCTGGCATCCCTGGTTCCACAACTGTTCTTGAAGCTACGTCAGCATCTACAACTGTTATACCGAGTGAAGCAAATTTATCAGAAGCAACTGACTTGCCACTTCCAATGCCTCCAGTAAGTCCAATAATTAACATAGGAAGATGGTATCAGATAGAAAATGCTTTTTCTTTTAAAAAGCTAAAGAGATTTCAAGAATTTTATAGCTTCTTCAGCAAAAATATCATTCCTGTCACCGGCTATCATGTGTGCTGCATTTTCAATTTCTACAAATTTTGCATGACTGATTACCGACAAGAAATAGTCTACATCTTCCATAGTAACGACATCACTTAGAGCGCCTCTTATCAACAAGGTAGGAATAGTTACTTTTTCAGCTGCTTTTAATTGAAGATCAAAGTACCTCCTGTCTCTCGAACCCGGTCTTCTTCTAATAAATCTGGGATCCCAGTGCCAGTAGTATCTTCCATCACTTTTCAATCTAAGGTTCTTTTTTAAACCCTCTAGGTCTTTTGGTTTTTTTCGGTGAGGTAAATAATCAGAAATAGACTTCGCTACATTTTCTAAAGAATCAAAGCCTTTTTCACCCGATAGCATGAAACTGACAATCCGGTCTGAACCAACTGGGTCTGGATAAATTCCTATATCCACCATAATAAGAGCTGTACATAAATCTGAATTAATTTCATCTCCGGCTAATACTAAAGAAGCCATACCGCCCAAAGAAGCTCCAACTAGCCTTGCAGGCTTACCTATCTCATTAATAATAGAGACCAAATCATCTTTATAAGCTCTGATTGAATAATCACCATCTGCATGCCATTCACTATCGCCATGACCTCTTAAATCTAAAGCAACAGAATGGTAGCCAGCTTCCGCTAATTTTTTTCCCGTATCCCCCCAGGCATGTCTGGTTTGACCCCCTCCGTGCAATAAGATGACCAATTCTTCGTTATTAGAACCCCAAACGTCCGCTGCTATCTTTATGTCTCCGTGTCCTTTAAAGTACATGTATATAGTGATCCTGCTAAAAAATTGTGGATTGTTTCATAAAATAGTACAAAATCCATCAATATAGATTTTCCAATATGATACAAGCACCTAAGACTTTCATCCAACGCCTAAAATATGTAGGTCCAAGCGTTATAGTTGTCGGAAGTGTCGTAGGCAGTGGAGAGTTAGTTTTAACATCCCTTTTAGGTGCCGCAGCAGGTTTTGCTTTCCTCTGGTGGGTGATATTTAGCACCATTAGTAAATCCATTGTGCAAGCAGAAATCGCAAGGTATGTAATTGTTACCAAGAAAACTTTTTTAGAAAGTTTCTCTGAAATTCCCGGTCCCAGCACGAAAATAGGACAAAAAAAATCTTCTTGGGCTGTCTGGATTCTGCTTTTGGGGGCAATCCCAGCTTTAGCAGGAGGTGGAGGTATTATAGGTTCTGCCGCTGAAGCTGCGAATATCTTGGTCCCTTTTTTTTCGCCCGGCTGGTGGGTAGTCATTCTAAGTTTAGTAACTTCTGCAATACTATTTTGGGGTTCATACAAGTCTTTAGAAAAAGTAATGCTCACTATTGTCATTGCTTTCTCAGCTATAACTTTAATTATCTCCATAGCTATACAATCTACAGAATACCAAGTTAGTTTTGATCAGCTGGCTTATGGTTTTTCTTTTGATTTTCCATTTGAATATTTAGCACTAGCGCTAGCTGTATACGGCTACACAGGAATAAACTCAGGAGAGATTATGGCTTACTCATACTGGTGCCTTGAAAAAGGATATGGAAAAGAAGTTGATGCCAACAAAGGAAACATAAAAACATGGATCAAAGTCATGCAAACAGATGTTTGGGCTACCTTATTTTTTATGGTAATAGGTACTTTGCCATTCTTTATTCTAGGCGCAGCGGTCCTTCACCCCCTTGACCTTTATCCACCACCCAATGGGGACTTAATATCTACTCTCTCTAACATGTTTACTGAAGTGTTGGGTAGTTGGGCAAAATGGATGTTTCTTATAGGTGGGTTTTTTATCTTGTTTTCAACAACTTTATCGGGAGTAGCTGCACAAACTAGGGTCCTACCAGATTACTTATTAGTGTTAGGAATAATAAAAGAAAAAAAAATTACCCGGCTATCTTTAACCAGAGCCTTTGCTTGTATAGTTCCAATCATTAGTGGAACTATTTATTTCCTTTTTCCGAATCCAGTAAGTCTATTATTAATAGCAGGTATATGGGCAGCTCTAGTTCTACCTTTAATAAATGCTGTAGCTATTTATTTAGTGAGTAAACTAGAACCAGATCTCCAACCAAAATTAGGTATAAAAGTATTTCTCTGGGTAACTTTAATACTTCTAGTTCTTTTAGCTCTACTTGTGTCCTACAATGTACTGATTGGTTTTTAAAAATATTTAAGTTAGTAGCCCTAGGGGGATAAATATGAAATTTGGAATCTTTTACGAACATCAATTACCCAGACCTTGGAAGGAAAATGATGAATTAAAGCTTTATCAAGACGCGTTGGATCAAGTGGAATTGGCAGACAACCTTGGAATAGATTATGTCTGGGAAGTAGAACATCACTTTCTAGAAGAATATGCCCACTCTTCTGCTCCTGAAGTTTTTTTAGCTGCTTGTTCACAACGTACTAAGAATATCCGCTTAGGGCATGGAATTAAACTGATGCCACCCAACTACAACCACCCTGCAAGAGTAGCAGAGGAAGTAGCCACTTTGGATCTGGTTTCGAATGGTAGGGTAGAGTTTGGTACAGGAGAATCTTCCTCTTTGGCTGAACTGGGAGGATTCCAAATTCCTGTGGAAGAAAAAAGAAACCAATGGCTAGAAGCGGTTGAGCAGACTTGCAATATGATGGCTATGGAACCTTATCCAGGTTATGAAGGTAAGTATTTTTCCATGCCTTGTAGAAATGTTGTACCCAAACCGACGCAAAAACCGCACCCCCCTCTATGGGTAGCATGTTCAAATAGAGAGACAATTAAATTGGCTGCTAGACTTGGTATTGGAGCCCTGACCTTTGCTTTCGTAGACCCGGATGAAGCTAAACACTGGGTTGATGATTATTATAAAATCTTAAAAGAAGAATGCATTCCCATTGGACATTCCATCAATCCTAATATTGCCATGGTAACTTCTTTTGGATGTCACCAAGATCATGATGAGGCCGTCAAGAGAATGAAAGAAGGATTTCAATTCTTCAGTTACGGCCTTGGACATCACTATATTTTTGGGATTAACAAACCGGGTAGAACCAATATTTGGGAAGATTTTCAAAAGAATAAAATAAAAACTCAAGGTAGATCTACAATTGAGCAACAGGTATCTCCTGATATCGACGCTCCTGGAATTGGA
>JAKUUL010000021.1 GCA_022447025.1 SAR86 cluster bacterium
TGGGAGGTCATGTTGAATGTTAAAAACCTATTTGATGAAGATTACTACATGGATGTTCAGCACTTCCCTAACTACTACTTGTTAGACGGGGGAGACAGCATTGTGATCGGAACCTAAGGTCAACCAAGGTTAGTAACATTAAGTTTTAATTATTTTTACTAAATCCCCAAAAAAAAGAAAAAAGGCCTCTTTTGAGGTCTTTTTTTTGCCATGAAAATTTACTTGGCAATTCCAAAAAAATTGTTAATCTATACTTAAGTTGTTCTGCATTTGATTTGATACAAGGGGGATCAAGTAGCAGGTATCTTTATTACCCTTTAAAGGAGGTGGTCCAAATTAGTATTTATTTATTAGCAGGAATTACAGGAGGTGCCTTCTGACACGGGGTAACCCCGGTTCCGGCTACCAAACACATATAGATTGGTAGTTTAGAAGACAGTTGAGATACTTCTTCTAAAAGAGCCCCGCTCTAAGCGGGGTTTTTTTATTTAATATAATGAGATTTTTAGGACAAGAGGTAAAATAAGGAGCTCTTTAAAAATGAAAACAAAATTAATTATAGGTGGTGTGGCCATCTTAGTAGTTGGGGCAGCGATTGGTGCCTGGGCCACGTATTCTTTTGCACAAAATTTGATTATGGAAAATCTTCCTATAGGTACAGCGAGTTTAGACGAAAAGGATTCCTATATTAAAGCAGCCCCCGACTTGAACCCACTGCAACCCAAGCAACTTAAAGTCCCTTCAAGTAAAGCTAAGAATGTAATCCTTCTTATAGGCGACGGCATGAGTATCAGTCAGATTTCTGCTTATAGGTTGATTAACGGAGGTCCTAATTCAAGAATCTCAGTAGATAAATTTCCCTATTCAGGAATTGTTTTAACTCATTCTGAGAACGGTATAGTTACAGATTCAGCTTCATCAGCTACTGCATACAGCACAGGTTTTAAAACGAACAATACTTATCTTGGGTTAGATGCAAATAAAAATACTCTAGAGAATTTAACTGAAACACTTGATCGATCTGGCTACATTAGCTCATTGTTAGCAACTTCTGAAATAACACATGCTACTCCAGCTGCTTTCGTAGCTCACGTGGATCTTAGGTGGAAAACAGATGAAATAAGCTCCCAAATGGTGGACTCTAATATCGTAACTTTTTTGGGCGGAGGTAGACATTTTTTCTTACCTGAAGAGATGGGAGGAAAGAGAGAAGATGGTAGAAATTTACTTCAAGAGGTTAGTGACTCTCATGTTTTATTAAAAACAAAAGAAGAAATGACTAACTTTGATCTTAATTTACCGGGCAGGGTTTTTGGTCTCTTTGCAGATGAGCATATTAGAAATATAGAAACTCCAGATAATCATGTTTTTGAGCCTTCACTAACAGATATGCTTGAGTTTTCTGTTAATCGTTCAGATTACTTTATTGATAATGGGTGTACGGGGTTCTTCATTATGGCTGAAGGTTCGCAAGTGGACTGGGCTGGTCATGTTAATAGCTTGGACTATTTAAACAACGAAATGCAAGATTTTGATTCCGCCGTGGATTGGGCTCTAAATTACGCCATTGAAAACAGTGATACGTTAGTAGTAGTCACAGCTGATCATGAAACCGGAGGACTTTTAATTGAACCAGCAAATCCAGTTGACTACTCAGGAGACAAGGTAAAGTTTTCCTTTAATACGGCAGTTGGCAGAGGAACGCATACGGGTGTTCCAGTGCCAGTTTATGCTTACGGGCCCGGTGCTGAAAACTTTACTGGGACTTTAGATAACACAGATATCTACAGGGCTATCTTGGCTTCATTAGAAACAGACTCCAATTCAGGTAGCTGTATCAACTAATAGAAGTTAAATAATTAGGTAATAAGTTTTAGAGAGTAAAAATGAACAAAAGAAAATTTTGGGGTTGGGGATTTGCCGATCAGATATTAAGTAAAGAAGAAGAAGCGGGAGTAGAGAACAGAATTGCACAAAACTTTGGTCTTAGCGAAATAGACGCACTGCCAATTCCTATCGCAGAAGAAATTGATTTGAATAAACCAAGGGTGCAAATACCTGACACTTTAAAGGATATTCTTTCTGATGATCATCTTGAAAGACTTAATCATGCCTACGGGAAATCTTTTCCAGATGTTGCCAGAGCTATGTTGGGTCAGTTCCCTAATCCCCCGGATTTAATAGCATTCCCAAAAAACCAAGAAGACGTAGTTAATGCTCTTGACTGGGCTGATAAAAATAACATAGCAGTCATCCCTTATGGTGGAGGATCAAGTGTTTGTGGAGGAGTGGAGACGGATGTGGATGATTCTTATTCAGGAGTTATTTCTCTTGATTTAAGAAATCTGAACCAAGTCTTAGAAATTGATAAAGAAAGCAGGGCAGCAAGAATACAAGCAGGAATATTTGGACCTGCTTTAGAAGAAGAGCTAAAGAAATCTAATCTTACTCTTAGACATTTCCCCCAAAGTTTTGAACATTCCACTTTAGGTGGGTGGATCGCAACTAGGTCAGGTGGGCATTTTGCAACCCTATACACACATATAGATGACTTTGTTGAGTCAACAACTATGGTCACTCCTACTGGTGTTATTGAATCCAGAAGACTTCCTGGATCAGGAGCTGGACCAAGCCCTGATCGGATGGTTATAGGTTCTGAGGGTATATTAGGTGTAATTACTGAGGCTTGGATGAGGTTACAGGAAAGACCTAATTTTAGGGCCTCTTGTCCAGTTTTATTCGATGATTACGATAAAGCTTTAAAAGCTACCAGATTGATAAGCCAGTCTGCTTTATTTCCTGCCAACTGCAGACTGCTTGATGCAAATGAAGCTCTTTTTAATGGAGCAGGAGATGGATCTAAACATTTATTAATTCTTTCGTTTGAATCCGCTGATCACGAGATGGACTTTTGGTTAAAAAGAGCATTAGAGATTGCTTCTGATGTTGGTGGAGAATATGAACTACCTCAAGAACAAAAAGCTGATGCTCATAAATCCGGAGCTTCTGGTACATGGAGGAATAGCTTTATAAGAGCGCCTTACTACAGAGAGGCATCAGTCAGAAGAGGTATTATTCAAGATACTTTTGAAACTTCTATAACTTGGGATAAAGGATATGACTTTATTGAAACTTTAAAAGAAAAAGCGTCAAAGGCGATAAAAGAAATTTCAGGAAAAGAATCCACAGTAACTTGTCGTTTAACGCATACTTACCCTGATGGATTAGCTCCATATTTTTCTTATACTGCTTATGCAACACCTTCAACAATGATTGATGTTTGGAAAGAGATTAAGTTGGCTACCAATGAAATATGCATTCAAGAGGGTGGCACAGTTACTCATCACCATGCTGTGGGCAGAGACCATCGTGTTAAAGGGTATGACTTACAGAGACCAGAAGGGTTTAAGGATATGTTAGTTTCGGCAAAAGAGGGTGTAGATCCCAGATCAATAATGAATCCTGGAGTGCTGATAGACCCTAAAGGGAAAAAATATAAGCACTGGATGGAAGACTAAGCTTAAATGCAAAAAAGGTACCTTTCTGTCATAATTTAGGAAATTTGGAGGCTCACCATGGAAAAACAAGCTACTTTTTCAGAAATGAAAAATGGAACTGCAGAGGATTACGCAATTATAGGAGAACATGGATCTAAGTTCGCCAGTGAATTACCTAATAGAATATTAGCCCACCTTGATCTCTTAAAGGGCGATACAGGAGGATTTGCTGTTGATAGGTTTACTCACAGTATACAAACAGCTACCAGAGCACACAGAGATGGCAAGGATGAAGAGTACGTTGTTTGCGCCTTACTGCATGACATCGGAGACACCATTGCTTCTGCCAATCATGCTGATTTAGCAGCGACAATGCTTGAACCCTTTATTTCTGAAAGGAATTATTGGATAGTTAAACATCACGGGATTTTTCAAGGATATTATTTTTTTGAACACATAGGGCTTGATAAGAATATGAGAGACCAGTTCAAGGATCATGAATTCTGGAACGATTGCGCAGAATTTTGTGCTAAATATGACCAAAACTCATTTGATCCTGAATATGAGAATATGGATATAGAGGAATTTATACCCATGGTTCACAATGTGTTTGCCAAACCTAAAAATTCAATCTATAAGAAAAGAGATTATTAAACTTACCATATTTGATGGATAAGATTGATGCTCTTGTCAAAGAACTTACTTTAGAAGAAAAGGTTTCAATTCTTTCAGGCTCAGATGCCTGGCACACCACTCCTGTAGAAAGACTATCTATACCTAGGGTCAAAATGACCGACGGTCCTAACGGAGCTCGTGGAGATGGGGTCAGCAAAGTATCCTCAGCTTGTTATCCTAATGGATCTGCTATTGCTTCAACCTGGGATGCAGAGCTAGTAGAGGCATTAGGTCAGTCTTTAGGTAGGGAAGCCAAAAGTAAAGACGCCGATGTCTTGCTTGGCCCAACAATTAATATTCATAGACATCCATTGGGCGGAAGGCATTTTGAGTGTTACTCAGAAGACCCTTACTTAACTGGTGCTGTCACAGTTGCCTATGTCAAAGGAGTTCAATCAGAAAGCGTTGCAGCTTGCGTAAAGCATTTTGTTGGCAACGATACTGAATATCAGAGGCACACTGTAAGTTCCAACATAAAACCCAGAGCTCTTAGAGAGATTTACTTATTACCATTTGAAATGGGAGTAAAGCAAGGAGGAGCTTTAAGTGTTATGTCTGCTTACAATCAACTTAATAATATTTATTGCTCTTCTCATGAAGAGCTTTTAATCAATATTTTAAAAGAAGAGTGGAACTTTCCTGGCTATGTCGTAAGCGATTGGGGAGCGGCTTTACAGACTATAGAGAATGCCAACGGCGGTTTAGATTGTGAAATGCCGGGACCCGCAAAAACTTGGGGTGAAAACCTAGTAAAAGCTGTAAAAGACAATAAAGTTGAGGATGTACTTATAGACGATAAAGTAAAGAGAATTTTAAGGATTGCTGAATTTACTGGCCGTTTAGATAATCCAGAAGAAAAACCCGAAGTATCTAATAATTTAGAAGAAGATAGAAAGTTGATTAAAAAGGCTGCTGCTGAATCAATGGTGCTTCTTAAAAATAAAAATGTTTTACCTTTCAGCAAATCAGACATAAAAAGTCTAGCTGTTATTGGCCCTAATGCAGAAAAGGGGCAATTTATTGGTGGAGGAAGTGCGACTGTTAAACCCCATTATGTAGTTCATCCCTTAGAAGGATTAACTGAAAATCTAAAAGAAAGTGTTGAGGTTAAATATGCAAAAGGCTGCCATACTCATAAATTCCTTCCAGCATTAGAAAAAGATTTAATAAGCTGTCCAAAGACTGGAGAATCAGGTTTCTTAGTAGAATTTTATAAAGGGGAAGATCTTGCAGGAGACGTATTAGAGTCCTCTGTAATGAGAGGAGGTAGGTTTTGGGCTCTTACTGGATTCGGTATAGATATCGCTTCAAAAATGGAAACACCTTCGCTGTCTGTAAGGTTTACAGCAAGCTTATCCCCCCAAATTTCTGGTGAGCATATGTTTGAGTTAGTAAGCATTGGTCCAGCAAGATTAAAAGTTGATGGAAAAGAGATAGTAGATAACTGGACTTCTCAAGAACCAGGAGACGCCTTTTTCTCATACGGCAGTGCACCACGTAGGTCCTCTATCAATTTAGAAGAGGGTAAAGACTACCTTTTAGAAATAGAATATAAATGGCAAGGACGATTTCCTGCTGTTCAGATTGGAATGCTCCCGCCTGATGAAGAAGATTTAATGGAAAGAGCGGTTTCCTTAGCAAAAGCAAGTGACGCTGTCGTATTAGTTGTCGGAACAAATTCTGATTGGGAAACTGAAGGAAATGATAGGTCTGAACTCGGTCTTCCTGGAGATCAAGATATTTTGATTAATAAAGTGGTAGAGGCAAATCCAAACTCAGTTGTTGTTATTAATACGGGATCACCGATAAGTATGCCTTGGATTAAAGACACTAAAGCAATATTACAGAGTTGGTTTCCTGGGCAGGAGTATGGAAATGCCCTACACGATATTTTATTTGGAGAAACCAACCCTTGTGGGAAATTACCAACTACTTTTCCTATGAAGTTGGATGATACCCCAGCCTTCAGTCATTACCCTGGAGAGAATTTACAAATGGATTACCTAGAAGATATTTATGTGGGGTATCGTTGGTACGAAAAGAAAAAAATAAAACCCCTGTTTCCCTTTGGATTTGGTCTCTCTTACACTAATTTTCAATATTCCAACTTAAGGATAATTCCTCCTAAAAAAGAAGACTCAGCTATAGCCTTTTCTTTCAGTGTAAGTAATACAGGTGATACTCAAGGAAAAGAAGTAGTTCAATGTTATGTAAGTGTTCAAAACTCTAGTATTGAAAGAGCTCCTAAGGAACTTAAAAGATTCTCTAAGGTTGATTTAAATGCGGGAGAATCTAAAGAACTTATTTTTGAGTTAAATGAAAGAGACCTTTCCTACTGGAATGAAGAGGAAAAGAGTTGGTCAGTCGAGCCTGCTGAATACAAAATCCTTGTAGGAGGCTCTTCTGAAGAAACTCCCTTGGAAGCCTCAGCTTGGTTAGGTTAATCTCTATTTAGCAGTTAAACCGCCATCAACTATAAATTCAGTACCTGTTATAAAGGAACTGTCATCTGAGGCGAGGAACACAGCGGTTTGAGCAATTTCTTCGGGCTTTCCAAATCTTCCTAAAGGATGAAGCTCAGAAACTTGAGCTCTGGCTTCATTATCTCCAGATCCAGTTTCTTCCATAATGGTATTCACAACTTGTGATCCCATTTTAGTATCTATCACTCCAGGATGAATGCTGTTAACCCTAATGTTATATTCAAGAGCCGCGCATTCTAAAGCAGTACTTTTTGTAAATAGCCTCACAGCACCTTTAGTAGCACTATAAGCCCCGTGGTTAGGGCTTCCCACTAAACCTGCAACAGAAGATAAGTTTATGATGGAACCACTTGATTCCCTTTCCATAGACCTTTTTTTAATTTCTGGAATAGCCGCTTTGGTTCCTAAGAAAACCCCCTCTACATTAACTGAAAACATCTGTTTCCATTCTTCGAGTGAAGTTTCTTCTATAGTTTTTGGAAAATAGATCCCTGCATTGTTTACTAGAATATCTAGACCACCGTAAGTCTCAGAGCAATAAGAAACTGTCTTATTCCATTCAGCTTCAATGGTTACATCATGCAATATGAAACTGGCATCGTATCCCTTGTCAGTTAACTCTGAAGCTTTATTTTCTCCTTCCTGTAATAAGTCACTTATGACTACTTTCGCTCCTGCAGCGCACATGGCTTCAGAGATAGCTCCGCCAATTCCTCTAGCCCCACCAGAGATTAATGCAATCCTGTCTGTAAGATCAGCCAAAGTTAGACCTTCTTAGGTGCTCCTTTTTCGGACACCTCATCATCATGATGTTTCTTGGCTTCAAGCAATTCCGGCATTAACTTATCAAGTTGTTCAACTGTCCAAAGATTGTCAGTTGTAAAGGACTTAATAACAGCGGGTTGTTGCATGATTCCAATAATTCCTGCTTGCGAATGAATGATTTGAGAAGTTACATCATTAGCAGCTTCAGAACATAACCAAGTCACTACCGGTGCTATTTGTTCTGGCCCTTGAGTCCAGTCATTCTCATCATACTTTCTTCCAGCAGCTTCTATTAAGTCGATAGTAAGTCTAGTAGCTGCTCCTGGAGATATGGTGTTCACCGTGCACTTATACTTAGCAACCTCTAAAGCTAACGATCTTGTAAAGCCAGCTATGCCTGCTTTAGCAGCTCCATAATTAGTCTGACCAAAATTCCCAAATAGACCAGACACGGAAGACATATTTAAAATTCTACAGTTCAATCGATTTTCATCTCGTATATACCTTACAAAAGGGCGAGTGCAGTTGTAATGTCCCTTTAGGTGCACTTCCATGATTCCGTCCCATTCACTTTCTTCCATGTTGTACAAAGTTTTATCTCGTAGGATTCCTGCGTTATTAACTAGAATATCCATTGCACCGAAAGAATCCATACACGTTTGAAATATCCCTTGGCCTCCTTCAACCGTACCAACAGTATCATAATTAGCTGAAGCTTCTCCTCCTAAATCATTGATTTCATTAGCAACTTCATCTGCAACTTTTCCACCTCCTGTACCGTCTCGATCTCCACCTAAATCATTTACTACCACTTTTGCACCTTCTTTTGCAAAACTCAGACAGATTTCTCTACCAATACCCCTGCCTGCTCCAGTAACAACAGCTATCTTCCCGTTTAATACACCCATAGTTTCTCCATATTTAATCTCTTTATTCTATCTATTTCTTCTCAAATAATAAAAAAAGACATCTTGGTATATTTAACTTTATCTATCACAATATAGCGAACAAGGAAGGACATTGGCAGATTCAGAAATAAAAGCTCAGCGAGCATCAATAGCTACTCAATTTTTTTATGGGTTTGGATCCATATCTGTTGGTATAAAAAATAATCTCTTAGGTACCTTTCTTCTAATTTATTACAACCAAGCCTTAGGTCTTGATGCAACATTAGCTGCTGCAGCTTTAGCAATAGCATTAGTTTTTGATGCCGTTTCTGATCCTTTAGTTGGTATATGGTCGGATCGAACGAAAACCAGATGGGGAAGAAGGCATCCTTTCATGTACTTTTCAATTATTCCTTTCGCTTTATCTTATTATTTTATTTTGAGCGATCCGGGAGATATAAGCGAAAACAATCTGTTCTGGAGATTAGTTTTTTGGTTAATAGTACTGAGGATGTGCTTGACCCTATTCGAAGTTCCAAGAGGTGCTTTAGCTCCTGAGTTATCTAAAGACTATGATCAGAGAAATAACCTTGCTGCTCTAGCTATGATATTCGGATGGATAGGGGGAGCGGGTATTGATTCTATTGCAAGAGCATTTTGGTTAGATTCCTTTGTTGATATAGATGGTTATCAATCTTTAGCTTTTTGGGGCGGGATTGGAATATTTATTGGAGCAGCCGTTAGTTGCATCGGTACGCATAAAAATATTCCAGATTTATATGAACCACAACCAAGGTCTACAGACCTTGGCCTAATGCTTCGTGAAGCAATAGAAACTTTATCAAATCGTGCTTGGTTAGTTTTATTTCTAGCTGGTTGCTTCTACTCTTTGCTAATTGGCTTGGAGTCAGGTGTTGGTACTTACTACAACGAATTCTTTTGGCAGTGGAAGCCTGGAGATATAGCCCTTTTTCCTCTTTTAGCTATCGCCGGTGTAGCAACATTAGTTATTTGTGCTCCTTTCATAGCTAAAGGGAGAAGTAAGAAAAAAATAGCAGTTGGGGTATTTATTTTTACAATAATTGTAGGCCCTTTACCTGTAGCTTTAAGATTAGTAGATGTCTATTACGGAACAAATATTATTCCTGGTAATGGTTCAGATCCTCTTTGGTATATTTTGGCTATACATCAGACAGCGATGGCTGCGCTAGGAGCCCTAGGGTTCGTTTTTATTACCTCAATGTCAATGGACATTGTTGAACAGGTTGAAAAGAGTACAGACAGGAGAGAAGAAGGCCTTCTTGGCACAATCAATGCTTTTGTACATAAACTAGTAGGTGCTGGAGGAGTTCTCATTAGTGGACTCATTATTAGCTTTGCAGGTTTTGATAACCCAAATGCAGTGCAAGCGGATCTATATGGAGGTGACATTATTAACAATTTTGCTGTTATTCATTTAGCAATAGGTATCACGCTGCCTTTTATTTCAACATTACTAGTCCTCTTGTACGACATAGATAGATCCAAACACAATACCCATGTTTCTGACTTAGGTTATGTAGAAGAAGATTAATGTTTCTTTTCCCCTTTTCCGACGACAACCCAACTAAAAATAAACCCTTAATTACTTACTGCTTAATTGGTATATGTTGTTTTATCTTTTTATGGCAATTCACTTTACCTCCAGGTCTATTCAGGTCAGCCGTTTATAATTTTGGTGTTGTACCTGCTTCACTCTTGGGATCAAAAGAGGGGTACTTACCTGCAACCATAACTATCTTTACTTCCATGTTTATGCATGGAGGATGGCTCCATCTGATTGGGAATATGGTCTTTCTCTGGATCTTTGGAGATAACGTCGAGGATTCTATGGGAAGAGTTAAATTTATAATTTTCTATTTGCTAGCAGGAATAGCGGCCGCTTACACCCAAGCATTAATTGATCCGTCTTCAGAGATTCCAATGATAGGAGCCAGTGGTGCTATTGCAGGAGTTCTAGGGGCTTATCTTCTTCTTCACCCCAAAGCCAATGTAAATGTACTTTTATGGATTATTATTTTTATAACAGTTATTAGAGTTCCAGCGTCCATCGTTTTAGGCTTTTGGATTATCAGCCAATTTTTCTATTTAGGAGTTGCTTCTACAGGCGAAGGTGGAGTGGCTTATTTTGCGCACATAGGTGGTTTCATTGCAGGCATGGCCTTAATCCCATTTTTTAAGGATGCCGGTATTACCCTTTGGGAGTCCGCTCACTCCAAGGCCTTTGAAACTAGAGATTTCAACTTGCAGGAGTTAATTCCAGGGAATAAAGTTGATGGCTTCATGGATGATTTTATAAAAGATGCGGATGATAAAAAGAGGCATTAATAATGAAGATAAGATTTCTATTTAGAATTTTAGGCACAACTTTTGTTATAGGGTTAATTACTATCGGTATTTATGCCCTAGGTGTTCAATTTAATTGGTACGGAGAACTTGAAGGCAGAGGGGATCTAATAGAACAGCCATACCCTAGTCAACTTTTACTGGAAAAAAAGCAAAAACAGCTAAAAGTAAATCCTTCTCCTAAGCAGATCCTTTTCGGTGATACTCATGTGCATTCAACTTATTCCACGGATGCCTTTTTATGGAGTCTCCCAATATTAAATGGAGAAGGTCCTCACCCGATATCAGACGCATGCGATTATGCTAGGTTCTGTTCGGCGTTAGATTTTTGGGTAACTACAGACCATGCCGAAGCTTCTTCGCCTAGAAAATGGAAGGAAATTAAAGAATCAGTGAGGCAATGTAATGCTGTCGCCAACGAGGAAGACCCTGACCTGGTAACTTTTTTAGGGTATGAATGGACTCAGGTAGGGCTGTACGCTGAAGATCATTACGGCCATAAAAATGTCATGTTCCTTGAAACAGAAGAAGGAAAAGTACCATTACGACCTATCGGTGCAGGCGGCATTGCCACTGACGGTATGCGAGAAACCATAGGAGGGCAAGCAGGGCAATTTAAGCCATTGGCTTTTTTAGATTTTAAGAATCGTCATAGATATTTCAATTTTATTAAATTTACCCAAGAATTTTCAGGGACTCCTCATTGTGAATTAGGTGTCGACTCTAGTTTATTACCTGAGAATTGTTATGAGTATGCGGATACCCCGGTTGAACTATTTACTAAACTCAATCAATTAAATTTTGATTCTATTGTTATACCGCACGGAAATACCTGGGGTTTTTATTCACCGCCACTAACAAGCTTAGACAAACAATTAAAGGAAGGTTTTCACGATGAAAATTTACAAATCCTCTTTGAAGTTATGTCTGGTCACGGAAACTCAGAAGAATACAGGCCTTGGAGAGCAGCAACAATCAATGATAATGGATCGTTTGGATGCCCTGAACCTACAAACGAATACTTACCAAGTTGTTGGAGAGCTGGAGAGATCATTGCTGAAAGGTGTTTAAGCGAAGGAAACTCTGAATCCCTATGTAAAATAAGAGAGCTTGATGCTCAACAAAACTACTTAGCTCTAGGTTCATCAGGCTATCTGGCGATACCTGGAGCTGAAATTGAAGATTGGTATGATTCTGGTCAGTGTAAGGATTGTTTTATTCCTTCATTCAATTACAGGCCAGCAGGTTCAGCCCAATATGCCTTATCCCTTACAAATTTTGAGCAGGAGAAACCTAAACGGTTTAGATTTGGTTTTATAGCCTCAAGTGATAACCACAGATCACGACCAGGCACAGGTTATAAGGAAAAGGATAGGTTTGTGACCACGGAAGCCAATGGGCCTTCTAGTGAAGCTATTGCAGATGTTTTATATCCCAAGTCTTTGCCTGCTGCTGAATCTATAGATTATGGCGGAAGAGAGGGGTTGATTGGTATGGGATTTAGAGCTTTTGAAGTAGAAAGACAAGCTTCCTTTTTTACTTCAGGCGGCTTAGCTGCTGTTCACTCAACCGGAAGAGATAGACAATCCATTTGGGACTCTATGAAGAGAAAAGAAACTTATGGTACTAGTGGTGACAGAATTCTGCTTTGGTTTGATCTCATTAATGGGGATAAGAAGATTCCCATGGGTGGAGAGATAGCCACATTGGAGAACCCCAAGTTTTATGCCAAAGCTGTAGGGTCCTTAAAACAAAAACCAGGCTGTCCAGATTACAAGGATTCAAAAGTTACTAAAGAAGATATGGAAAGAATTTGTAAAAACGAGTGTTACAACCCTTCAGATGAAAGAAAAATTATTACTAGAATTGAAGTAATAAAAGTGTCTCCTCAAAATAATGCTGGAGAGGATGTTGGTAATCTTATTGAAGATCCTTGGAAAGTATTTAATTGTCCTTTAGATCAAAACGGCTGTGAAGTAAGCTTTGAAGACAAAAGCTATTCTAAAGATCAAAGGGATGTGTCTTATTATGTCAGAGCTATTCAAGAACCTTCGTCTTCAGTAAATGCCAAGAACATAAGATGTGAATACAATGAAAAAGGTGAATGTATTAAAGTAAATATGTGTTATGGAGATTATAGAACGGCCAAAGATGATGATTGTCTAGCTATGATAGAAGAGAGGGCTTGGTCTTCGCCTATATTTGTTGATTACCTTTAGAAAATTTATTTATTTATTTGGTTTAAGGACTCATCAACCAGATCGACTAAATCATTAACTCCAATGGCCTCTCCAGCTATCTTTACTAGCTCAAGGAAGGAGTCATTCGATTGGGAAGGAGATATGTCTGTATTCTTAATACAAGTTCTAGCTATCTGAGCTATAAGAAGAAAACTAAATGCATTCGTCGGTCTTCCTTTCTTATCTTTTAAATTTGATACAGTTTCTGCAGAAGCAGACTTGAGTATTTCTAGACTTTTAGTTAAGCCTGACAAGTATTTATAGTCTAGGTTATTTGATATATGACTTTGTAGTAAAAATGATCTAGCTCCAGGAAAAAGTTTACTCAAATTTTCAGAAAGCATTTCAGCTTGCAATGATATTTCATCCAACTGAATCCTTATGTCTGTATAGCTTGGTGCTCGTCTAAAAACTGTTTCTTCAAACTTGTAAGTGGTAATGGCATTCTCTAGATCTGTTATAAGTCCAGCGGGAAGTTCAGGAACAATTTTTTTTACTTTGGCTATCAGTCTTGCAGGTAATTTATATGGGTTTTTAAAATTAAGCTCTTCCCCCGATAAGCTTGAAATTTTACGATATTTACTTTTTGGCATTTGCCACATATTAATATATGGTAGCGATCTTATGAAGGGGAATGATTGAATTCATGGAAGACGTAAATCAAAAGTCTAAACTTTCCTTTTCTACTAAATTTTATTACGGATTCGGTTCAATTTCTTTTGGGATAAAGAACAATGGATTTAGTTATTTTGTTCTGTTTGTATACAGCTCAGTACTTGGCTTGCCGGCGTGGATGGCTGGTTTAGCATTAAATCTGGTTTTAGTAGCCGACGCCATTACAGACCCTTTGGTTGGTTATTACTCGGATAGACTTAGATCTAGATGGGGAAGAAGGCATCCTTTCATGTATGCTGCTGCATTACCTGTTGCAATTACTTATTTTTTTCTGTGGACACCTCCTGAAAGCCTTACCGATTGGCAGCTTTTTTCATACCTTTTAGCTTGCGCCATCATCATTAGAGTTTTTATTACTTTCTATGAGATTCCATCTGTATCTTTAGGTCCTGAGCTTACAGACAATTACGTCGACAGAACTTCTTTGATGGCTTATCGATATTTCTTTGGTTGGTTTGGAGGCTTAACAACTTACAACTTGGTTTGGTTTTGGTTTGGACCAAGAAATGTAACTGCTGAGTATGCAGACGGTAGATATAACCCAGCCGCGTGGTCTGAGTATGGATTTGTGGCAGCTGTACTAATCTTTTTAGGGATCATTGTCACAAGCATAGGTACTCATAAACATATTCCAGATCTTATAGAACCCCCGCAAAGAAAAATTACTTTGGGGGCTGTTTTTAGAGAACTATTTGAAACCTTACTAGCTAATAGGTCGTATATATTCCTTTTTTTATCTGGTTTATTAGTGGCTATAGCTGGAGGAATAGAAGCTGCTTTTTCAGTTTATTTTGACAGCTACTTTTGGGAGTTAGATACCAATGAAATGTTAATAAGAGGCTGTTGTATTTATCTTTCTCCAATCATAGCCTTAATCTTAGCTCCGAAGCTATCTGATCGATTTGGTAAGAAACAGACAGTCATGTCCGTGTGGGCCTTCCAAATATTCTTTGCTGCTCTTCCTTTTGCATTACGTTACATAGATTTAACTTATGGAACTTCAATACTTCCTCTTAATACAAACGAAGAAAATCCAACTTCTTGGCTTTTAACTTTTCTTTGTATTCATGTGGTTATAAATGTTGCAGCTGGAATAATTGTTTTTTCAACCTTGAGCTCTATGTTGATGGATTTAGTTGAAGACATTCAACTTGAAACAGGACGTAGGGAAGAGGGAGTCTTATTTTCAGCTAGAAGTTTTGCCGATAAAGCTGTTAGTGGTTTTGGTCTAACATTTGCTGGTGTTATTCTAACTATTATTGCTTTCCCAGATTCTTCAGTAATAAGAGAAACATACAACGGAATAGTGCCAGAAACTATTTTAGCTAACTTAGCTCTGTGGTATGTACCCATATGTATCGTTTCGTTTAGTGCTGCTTTACTTATGGTACAGGGCTATTCTCTAAGCAGAACTGCACACGAAGAAAATGTAGCCAATCCAGATACCAAAGTCTGGAAAGGTGATTAGATTGTTATTTGAAACTAACCTGGATACCCCAATAGGTGAGCTGGGTTTACTTGCTGATGATACAAACTTATTGGAAATAAGTTTTAAAGGGTTAAAGGGGCTTTCTATTAGAGGAAAATCAGAAAAAGAAAGATTTAAACTAGAGATTGAACAATTAGATCAGTATTTCTCAGAAAAAAGAAAATCTTTCACAATTAATACGCACATTGAAGGAACTGATTTTCAAAGAAAAGTCTTTAAGAACATGAGAAATATCAAATACGGTGATGTATTGACCTACAAAGAGCTTGCAGAAAAAACAGGCCATCCTAAAGCGTATCGAGCTGTAGGCAGTACTTGTGGAGCAAACAGGATTCCAATAGTTATTCCTTGCCATAGAGTTGTCTCTTCTTCAGGACTGGGAGGTTTTGGAGGAGGATTAAGACGTAAAAAATTTTTACTTAATCTAGAAAGTAACTAAAATTAGCTTTCTTAGAGATAATCTTAGCCATGTCAGCTTGTTCAAAAATAGAATCAGTTCTAAAAGAGAATTTAGATCCTTCTCATTTAGAAGTAATTAATGAAAGTTTTATGCACAACGTAGAGCCAGGTGCTGAATCCCATGTAAGAGTTATTGCCGTATCAGAAACATTTGATGGATTAAATCTTGTAAAACGACATCAGGCCATATACAAGTTGATAGGAGAGGAACTTGCAGGACCTATTCATGCAATTACCTTACATACTTTTACAGCAGATGAATGGCAAGAAAGAAATGAGTCAACTCACCCTTCACCAGATTGTGAAGGAGGAAGCGCTCAAGAATCTAGCGACTAAAGCAAATGAGTTCAGTAACAGTTGTTACCTTTTATAAGGTTGTTTCAATAGAGAATGTACACAAGCTCAAAAGAGAAGTTGAACGAATAGCTTTTAAAGAAAATCTGTCCGGTACTTTTTTTGCAACACCCCAGGGGATAAATACGACCTTAGCTGGGAAAAGGAACAGTTTGGAAAAGGTTTTAATTTTATTGGAAGAAACTTTTAAAATAATGAATATAGAACCCACTTGGTCTGAATCCTTTCAAGTCCCATTTAAGAGACTCAAGGTTAGGATTAAAGATAAATTACTTCCCTTAGAGGGCGGTTTTGATATTTTTAATCTAAAAGGAAAAGAAGTTACCCCCAACGAATGGAATGATTATTTGGAAGATCCAAAAACAATTGTATTAGATGTTAGAAATGAATACGAAACGCGTATCGGTACTTTTAAGAATTCTGTAATACCAGAAACAAAGCATTTCACTGATCTACCTGAATACATTCAAAACAATAAAAAATTATTTAAAAACAAGAAAATAGCTATGTTTTGTACAGGTGGTATTAGGTGTGAAATAGCTTCTTCCTTTTTTATGAGTCAAGGCTTCGAAGACGTTTATCAACTTAAAGGGGGTGTCTTAAATTATTTCGACAAAATTAATAAAGACAATAATCTTTGGGAAGGAGAATGCTTTGTGTTTGATGAAAGGGTTTCAGTTAACCCTGATCTGGAGGAAGGTAATTTTGAGCAATGTTTTGGATGCAGAAGACCAATATCTAAGAAAGACATGAGTTCTAAAAAATACAAGAAAGGTGTATCTTGTCCTTATTGTTATGATTTTTCTTCTAAAGAAGATAAAACTAGATTTGCTCAGAGACAAAAACAAATTGAGCTGGCTGAATCAAAAGGTTTGAAGCACATGGGTCAATCCGCAAGGAAATAGTTTAAGAGATGCCCAATAAGATTCTTAACTCCTTTGCTTCTGTTATTTCCCAGAAGCCTATAGTGGTTTTAGCCATAGGGTTAATATTACTTTTAATTTCAGCTTTTAATATTCCTAACTTTAAGCTTGAAGCTTCTTCAGACTCTTTGGTTTTAGAAAATGATGAAGATCTAAGGTATTACCGTGAGATTAGCAATGAGTATTCAACGAGTGATTTCTTAGTAGTCCTTTTTACTCCAGAGAAGCCTTTATTCTCTATTGAAAGTATTAAGAATGTTAGAACCCTCTCCGATAGATTTGAAGAACTTGATGGAGTTGGCGATGTACTGAGCTATCTTGATGCTCCTTTACTTTTTAGTCCAAAGAGGTCTATGAGTGAACTTGCTGATAACCTCAAGACTATTGAAGAGGAGGGTGTAGATCTGAATCTGGCTAAGCTGGAATTTCAGGACAGTCCTTTATATACAGAACTGTTAGTCAGTAAAGATGGAGAAACGACAGCACTGCAATTGAATTTAATTGAGAGTGAAGAATACGATGCAGCAATACAAAAGCGTTATCAACTAAGACAAAAGAAAGTTGAGGACGGAGAAGAAAATTTAGAAGAGCAGATAAATGAAGTTAACTCTTTAATCAGCACTTTAAACAATCAAGAAGCTAAAGACAGAGACAAACTTATTGCGGAAGTGAGAGAGATTCTCAGAGATTCTTCGGAATTTGGTTCATTGTATCTAGGAGGCACAGCAATGATTGCTTCTGACATGATGAGCTTTGTTAAAAGCGATTTAAATTACTTTGGCGTTGGTGTCTTTATAATTTTTATTTTGACTCTTGGAGTAGTTTTTAGAAGGTTACGGTGGGTAGTCCTACCGCTTTCTTGCAGCGCTGTGGTCGGGTTATTCGTTGTAGGCTTTTTAGGATTAGTTGATTGGCGAGTCACCGTTGTTTCTTCCAACTTTATCGCTCTGCTATTGATTATCTCAATCTCTTTATCAATTCATATCATTGTTAGATATCAGGAGATAGCTGGTAGGGAACAGTCTTTGAATCAGAATGAATTAGTCTCTTTAACCATTCAAGAGATGTTTAGACCCTGTCTGTACACTGCATTAACAACAATGGTAGCTTTTGCCTCTCTTTCTATAAGTGACATTAAACCGGTAATTGAATTTGGCAAGATGATGGTGATGGGAATTTTATTTGCTTTTATTTTTACCTTTACCGTTTTGCCATCAATCATGTCATTAATCAATAAATTAAGTTCAGATTCTGAAAAAGACTTCAGCAAAGGACTGACTCTTCACTTTGCTTCTTATACTTCTAAAAATGGGAAAGTAGTAGTTGCCTTGAGTTCTCTCTTATTGATTGTGTCACTAATTGGAATTACTAAATTAACGGTAGAAAATAGATTCATAGATTACTTCAAAGAATCAACTGAAATTTACCAAGGAATGGAACTTTTGGATCTTAAGTTAGGAGGTACTGCACCTTTAGATATAGTTTTAGAATCGCCTCAAGACTATGTGAAAGAGTCTTCTGAATTCGACGATGATTTTGAAGATGATTTCGGATTTGATGAAACTACAAGCAATGGCTACTGGTGGAATATTATCAATATTAAAAGACTCGAGGCTGTTCATGACTATATGGATTCTTTACCTGAAGTAGGGAAAGTTTTATCAGTCGCAAGCGGCATAAAGGTAGCTGAAGAATTAAAAGATGGAGAACCTATTTCAGAATTGGATTTAGCTCTTGTTAAGAATCTATTGCCAGAAGATATAAAAGAGACACTTTTAAGTTCATATATAAGTGAAGATGAAAACCAAGTACGGATATCTTCTAGAGTTCTTGAGACCAGTAAGACGCTTAAAAGAAATGATTTGCTTAACGAAATTGAGAATACTTTAGAAAATGAATTTGGTTTTAAAAAGGGAGAGTACCGCTTAACTGGTTTAGCAGTTCTTTACAACAACATGCTTCAGAGTCTATTTAGTTCTCAAATAGGAACGTTAGGAGTAGTTTTTGTGGTAATTATGATTATGTTCGTGGTTTTATTTCGTTCACTTTATCTGGCTGTCATTGGAATGATTCCTAACCTTTTAGCCGCTTCAGTAGTTTTAGGAACAATGGGTTGGATGAAAGTGCCTCTTGATATTATGACTATTACTGTGGCAGCAATAAGTGTAGGAATGGCAGTGGATAATACTATTCACTATATTCACAGATTTAAGTTGGAGTTTAGGAAAACCTCGAATTATGAAGTTTCTATGAAAAATAGTCATAACACTATTGGTCGGGCAATGTTCTATACTTCAACAACAATTATTATTGGATTTTTAGTTTTAGTTACTTCAAACTTTAATCCAACAGTTTACTTTGGATTATTTGTTTCACTGGCAATGTTCATGGCTTTAATGGGAGCTCTAACTTTATTGCCGCAACTACTGATGATTCTTAAACCTTTGGGTAAAGAGGAATCTTAAGGAGGAATTATGGGACCACTAAAAGGATTAAAAATAATTGAGATGGCTGGGATAGGTCCAGGACCATTCTGTGGAATGGTCTTAGCTGATTTAGGAGCTGAAATAATCAGAGTTGATAGGGCTTCTGCGATAGGAACAGGGTCAAAACAAGAACCATCTAATAGAGGAAAAAAGTCTATAGCCGTTGATTTAAAAGCAAAGGAAGGTGTAGAGGTAGTATTAAAGTTAGTAGAAACAGCAGA
>JAKUUL010000022.1 GCA_022447025.1 SAR86 cluster bacterium
ATGAAGAATGGTTAATTCTTTTATTTCTGCATTAGATAAAAAAGATAAAAATAAAGCAGAAAAAGATAGAATTTTTTTTATCATAAAATCTTACCTTACTATTAAATTGGTGGGTCTGGGAAGACTTGAACTTCCGACCTCACCCTTATCAGGGGTGCGCTCTAAACCAACTGAGCTACAGACCCACTTGCGTGGAGGGCGAATCTTACAATGAATAAGTTACTTGCGTAAGGTTTTTACTATCCAAATAATAGGGCCGGATAAAATATAAAGAAATGCACAGGTAAGAAGGACTAGGGGCGGATCAAGTGAAATTAAAGCAAAAAGGAAGACCACCATTAAAATAGAAAAGAAAGGCACTCTTCTCTTCATCTCAATCTCTTTGAAACTATAGTAAGGGACATTAATTACCATCAAGATAGCTACTATGCCAGTTACGCTAGCACTTATAACCGCTAAAGTTGGAATCACATTCTCGCCCTGCAGGCCTAAAGAACTTAAGTACCATACATAATAGGCAATTAAACCTGCTGCGACTGGACTTGGTAGACCCTTAAAAAACTTATCTTCTGATCCAATGTTAGTATTAAATCTAGCCAGTCTAAGGGCCGCTGCCGCGAGAAATAAAAATGAAAAAACCCAACCAGCTTGACCCAATGAGTTCAGCCCCCACAGAAATATACAAATAGCAGGCGCAAGCCCAAACGAAATAACATCGCAGATACTGTCGTATTGAGCTCCAAATTGACTCTCAGCTTTAGCTAACCTTGCTACTCTGCCATCCAAACCATCAAAAATTTGTGCAACAAATACTGCCATACCTGCATAAATGAAATTTCCTTCTACAGAAGAAACTATAGAAAAGAATCCTGCAAACAAAGAAGCTGTTGTTAAAAGATTAGGTAATAGAAATATACCTCGTCTTCGTACTTTTTTTCCACCTTCAGAAACAACTTCTTCATGTTCGTCATAAAGATCTAAATTTTCGGGTTTTTTGGACATGCGAGTTAGTTTTTGGTTTTATCCACCAACTTATTTTGAGCAATCCATGGCATCATTGCTCTAAGTTCCTTGCCTACTTCTTCAATAGGATGTGAAGAAGCTTTCTCTCTGTAATTTTTCATTTCAGGGCCGCCCTTACCATCATTGCTCTGTCTGCAATCAGACATGAACTGTTCTGCAAACTCACCTGACTGAATTCTCTTCAGTATCGCCCTCATCTCTTCTTTAGTTTCTTCAGTGATAATTTTTGGTCCGCTCGTATAATCTCCGAATTCTGCAGTATTGGAAATGCTGTAGCGCATATTTTGTAATCCATCCTCATATATTAGATCGACGATTAGTTTTACTTCATGAAGACATTCAAAATAGGCCATTTCTGGAGGATAACCTGCTTCAACGAGTACTTCATAGCCAGCCTGAATAAGGGAAGTTAAGCCACCACAGAGCACAGCTTGTTCACCAAAAAGGTCTGTTTCTGTTTCATCTTTAAAGTTAGTTTCAATAATTCCAGCTCTGCCTGACCCTATTGCAGAAGCATATGCCAAAGCGCTATCTTTAGCTTTCCCTGATACATCTTTATGAATGGCAATCAAACAAGGCACACCTGCTCCTTCAACGTATTGTGATCGTACGGTATGACCTGGTCCCTTGGGGGCAATCATTACAACATCGAGATCTTCTCTTGGAACAATCATTTCAAAATGAATATTAAATCCATGAGCAAAGGCTAAAACAGCCCCTTTTTTAATATTTTCATTTATTTCAGCACTGTAAGTAGAAGATTGAAGTTCATCCGGCATCAAAACCATAACTAAGTCAGCTTCCTTTACTGCATCTTTAACTTCTTGAACTTTAAAGCCTGCTTCTTCAGCTTTTTGCCATGAAGCAGAGTCCTTTCTAAGCGCAACGCTTACATCCATGCCTGAGTCTTTCAGATTGTTAGCATGAGCATGACCTTGAGAACCATAACCAACAACAACTATCTTTTTACTATTTAGTGATTCAAGATCAGCATCTTTGTCGTAATAAATTTGCATAACTTTCTCCCGAAATTAGATTGTTAAGGTTTTTGCTGTAGAGGATATACCTGAAAGCCCTGTTCTTACTACTTCCATAGGGTTTAATTTGGCTAAAGAGGTTACTATTTCATCTAATTCCTCTGAGGTTCCTACAAATTCAGCATTTAGAAGATTGTCATCTTTGAATAAAACTTGTCCTCCTAAATTTGATACCTCGGCTTCAGCTTTCTCTGAAAATTCCATTTTAATAAGCAGGAGTTCTCTTCCAACATGTGCTTCTAAAGATAAGTCCAGCACCTTAACTACATCAATAAGTTTATTTAACTGCTTGGTAATTTGCTCAACCACTTGAGTGTCTCCTTCCGTCGTCATGGTTAGTCTGGATAAGGAAGGGTCTTCAGTCGGAGCAACAATTAATGATTCAATGTTATAGCCCCTTTGAGAGAACAGTCCCACAACTCTGGACAAAGCGCCAGGTTGGTTTTCCATTAACAATGCTATAACTCTTTTCATTCCCAAGTCTTCGTTTTTTTATCTAACCACATTGAATCCATAGCCATGCCAGCTTCTAACATAGGATAAACATGCTCATCTTCATCAATAACAACATCAAGAAAAACTAATTTATCTTTTAATTCAAAGCATTTCTTCATGGCAGATTCTAAATCTTCAGGTTTCTCAACTTTTAATCCCACATGACCAAACGATTCTGTTAATTTAACAAAATCGGGTAAGGAATCCTCGTATGTGCTGTGAGAAAGCCTGCCATCGTATTGCATGTCTTGCCATTGCTTCACCATACCGAGGGCAGAGTTATTGAGATTAATAATCTTTATTGGCAAATCGTATTGCAGACATGTTGAAAGCTCTTGGATACACATTTGAATACTGCCTTCTCCAGTTACACAGGCAACTGTTGAATTAGGAAAAGCCAACTGAACTCCCATTGCTGCTGGTAATCCAAACCCCATTGTTCCCAATCCCCCTGAATTTATCCAACGCCTTGGTTTATCAAAGTGATAATACTGGGCAGCAAACATCTGATGTTGACCGACATCAGAAGTAACATAAGCATCCCCTTTAGTTTCCTTATATAAAGATTGAATTACATGCTGCGGCAGAATTTTTTCACTGCTTGAAGCATCTTTTAACATTTGATGATTTAAACCATGCTCTTTACGCCATTCTTTAATTTGTTTACGCCAAGGCTCAATCTTGTTCTTATCTAATTTAGATTCATTTTTCTTTAGTTCTTTTAATAGCTGATCTAAACAAGTTTTAGCTGAGCCTACTATTGGGACATCGACCTTAATTATTTTAGATAACGATGCCGGGTCTATGTCTATATGAATCTTTTTTGCACTTAAAGCAAATTGAGCTGGGTCATTAGTTATTCGATCATCGAATCTTGCCCCAACAGCAAGAATCAAGTCACAGTTATGCATGGCCATGTTTGCTTCGTAAGTTCCATGCATTCCTAGCATTCCTAAAAAGTTTTTATCTGTTCCAGGGTAAGCCCCTAGCCCCATAAGAGTATTAGTTACTGGGAAATCAAGGAATTGAACCAGTGAAGTTAATTCTTCAGAGGCATCATTTTGAATTACGCCTCCTCCACTATAAATTACAGGTCTCTTTGAATTTAATAAAAGCTTGGCAGCTTTTCTTATTTGACCTGAATGGCCTTCTTCTACTGGTTTATAAGACCTTATGTCGATATCTTTTGGGTAACTGTAATCAAACTTATAGTCTGGATCTGTAACGTCTTTAGGAATGTCTATGACCACCGGACCGGGTCTTCCTGTAGTCGCAATATGAAATGCTTTCTTAATAATCATAGGAATGTCTTCGGCTTTCTGGACTAAGAAACTATGCTTAACAATTGGACGAGATACCCCAATCATGTCCGTTTCTTGAAATGAGTCAGTTCCTATAAGGTGACTTTTAACCTGACCAGAAATTACTATTACAGGAGTTGAATCCATATGGGCAGTGGCAAGGCCAGTAATGGCATTAGTGGCACCCGGACCTGAAGTAACAAAAACTACACCAGCCTTCCCTGTACTTCTTGCGTACCCATCGGCTGCGTGTACTGCTCCCTGCTCATGTCTGACTAAAACATGTTGAACAGCTTGTTGATTGAATAAAGCATCATAAATATGCAGAGAAGCACCGCCAGGATAACCAAACACTAGCTCTATTCCCTCATCTTGAAGGGATCTCATAAGGGCTTCTCCACCAGATAGTTTTTCTTTACTCATAATAAATACCCGCAATCAGCAAAAAGCTGAAGGTGGCGCATTTTGACACCAGAACCTGTGAAGTCAAGAATTCCCCATATAATCAACATCTAAGGTGTTTTATGGAAAGAGAAATTGAATCCTTTATCCCTTTCTAGAACAATATCCGCAAATGAAGGCATTTCTTCTAATATATAACGAGTTAATCTTTCGTAATGCATAACAAACCTAAAAACTTCTTGCTTATTCATTATTTTCTTTTTTAATTCAGGGTCATTGAGTGTTTTTGCTAAAGTTTGTTCTTGAAGCCACCTGCTCTCATAGACATGTTCCATGCTCGGTACTTTGATCATTAACAACAGATCAAATCTATTGAATAAAGATTGATAATCACCAGCCAATTCATCGTTACTCCACTTTGACCAAATCCCTTCTGGATCTTCTTCCTTTTCAAGCGTATTCATGGGAGGTTTCCAGTTTTCTGTTGATACTGGCTTGGCACCGCCACACCAAGCATCAAAAAAAATAAAATCTGGTTTCCCTTCGTAAATAGGCCAAGAATCTTTAGGAAGATGCCTATCTAAAGGTTTAGAGAAAGAAGGTATGGATGTAAGGGAAGAGTTATTAGCTTCTACAAGACTGTCTAAAGTGTTTAGCCCTAACTCAATGTCATGTGTTCCAGGTACCCCTCTTACTTTACAAAGGGGGTGAATAGATTTTGCTAAGTACTCTCTTTCTTCTGGGGTCTTGTATATGTCATCTATGGAAAACCCAATACTTCTTTTTTTGCAGCCTTCTTTAAGAACTAACTGCACAAACTCAGATAAGGTTGTTTTCCCTGAACCCTGACCTCCTGTGAAACAAATGAAATAAGGTTTACTTCTATTTTCCAGAGAGTTAAAAAAACTCGTTAAAGGAACAACTATTTCAGTAAAAAAATTTTGTGAGATTGAACGAATTTCTAAGCTATCAGCTAATTCATACAAGCTTGTCTTGCTTTGATTAAAAAGGTCTTTGCAAAACTCACTTTCTGAACCTGGAAATGAATTCATTAACTTCTTAATCTCCTAAATAGGCTTGAGGTATCCCATCTTCCTCCACCTTTTTGTTGTATTTCTTCGTAAAAAGTATCCACTAGAGCTGTAACTTCTAAATTGGACCCATTAGTTGTGGCTTCTTCTAAAACAAAACCTAAATCTTTTCTCATCCAATCCACTGCAAATCCGTGTTCATAAAAATCCGACAACATAGTTTCCCATCTATTTTCCATTTGCCATGATTGGGCTGCTCCTTTTGAAATAACTTCTATTACCTCTTTTGTATCTAGTCCTGCTTTTTCTGAAAAATGCATACCTTCAGCTAACCCCTGCACTAAACCCGCAATGCAGATTTGATTAACCATTTTAGTCAACTGCCCTGATCCAGAGCCCCCCATTCTTTTACAAAATTTAGAATAAAGATTTATCACCTCTAGGCTAGATTTAAATGCCTCTTCGTCACCTCCAGCCATAATAGTTAATGTTCCTTCTTTGGCACCTATCTCCCCACCAGAAACAGGCGCATCAATAAAGGAAATTCCTTTTTCAGATGAGTTGACAGACATAGTTCTAGCTAAGACTGACGAGGTAGTGGTGTGATCAACAATGATTCCCCCTGCTTTTAGCCCTTCCAGAACGCCATTTTTTCCAAGTACGATTTCTTCTACATCTTGATTATTACCAACACATAAAAAAACCATGTCACAGCCTTCAGCTAATTCAGCTGGAGAAAGGGTTACTTCTCCTGAGTACTCGTCACTCCAAAGTTCTGATTTCTTTCTAGTCCGATTAAAGACCTTCAGGCTGTATCCAGCATTTGAGATGTGCCCGGCCATTGGTGACCCCATGACACCAAGGCCTATAAAACCTATATTTTTCATTTTTGCCTCCAGGCTAAAGTTACCATCCTCTTTGAAGAAGAATTCTTTCTATATGAATAAAAAAGTTGTTCATCTTTAAAAGTACAAAATGTATTTGTAATGACTTGTATATCAAACTTTTGAAGTCTTCTCGCGCACTCCTGTTTTAGACTAAAAATCCACTTATCCTTATTATTGGATAGTTTAAAACTAGAAACGCTTTCGGAATCTGAATCCTTAAATAGAGAGTAAACATCTTTACCCACTTCATAGTTTGTTGATGAAATGCATGGCGCTAACCAAGCAACTAGGTTTTCAGTTGCGCATTTAAAATTCATTATTGCATTTTCAACTATTCCCCCATGAAGGCCTCTCCAACCAACATGCACAGCTGTTAGCTCCTTTCCTTCCTTAGAACAGAGTATCAATGGTAGACAATCGGCTGTTTTTATAGCTAAAGCAATATTTTCTTTTTCTGTATAGAGTCCATCACAAGCTTCAATTAAATTAACAGTGTTTTCATGTATTAACTGAATCTTAGTTCCATGAACTTGGTCCATCCATACAATAGGTACTCCCAATGTAGATACGACGAACTCTTCAACTGAAGAGTTGTCATTGAATTCAATTGAATGTTTATCAAAGTATCTCTTGGTAAGCATAAAAGATGTAATACCTTTACCTAGATTTTGATCAGGTTTAATTAGTAATTTATTAATCATCTTCCTTTAACGCTCTAATTAACTGCTTCATGTCATCCGGTAATTCACTGTCAAAAGTTAAAACCTCCTTTGTTGAAGGATGAATAAAAGTTAACGAGCTCGCATGAAGAGCTTGCCTCTTGAATTGATTTATTTTACTCCTGAGGTTCTCAGAAGTGCCTTTTACGTATTTTCTTCTTCCTCCATAGGTGTTATCTCCCACTATAGGAAAACCCAGATAAGAAAGATGAACTCTTATTTGATGAGTTCTTCCTGTTTCAAGCAAGACCTCTACAAGTGAATATCCTCTAAGACTCTTAACTTTCTTAAATCTACTGATGGCTTCCTTACCTGAACTAACCACTGCCTGTTTAGTTCTAACTTTAGGATGCCTACCAATAGGTTTATCTATGACCCCGCTCAAGCTAGGCTCCCCTACTACTAAAGCAGTATATTTTCTTGTAACAGTTCTTTCCTTTAATTGGTCAATAAGATTCAAATAAGTTTTCTCATTACGAGAAACTACCATCAGCCCTGAGGTATCTTTATCCAAACGGTGAACTATTCCCGCTCTAGGCAAGTACGACAAACTTGAATCAAAATTAAGAAGTCCATTCACTAAAGTTCCTGATGGATTGCCTGCACCAGGGTGAACTACTAATCCAGAAGCCTTATTAACAACTAACAAGTCTTGATCTTCGTGAATTATTTCCAGTTCTATATTTTCAGCTTTATCTTTTAATTTAGGGGCTTCTTTAGCAAAAATCTCTATAAGTTCACCTCCCTGTAGAATTAACTTAGGCTTAATTTCTTTACCATTTACCTTAACGGCACCTTCCTTAATTAACTTTTGTAGATGACTTCTAGAAAATTCTTTAAAAGCCTCAGCAATAACAACATCAACTCTTTGACCTATTTGTTCTGCCTTTACGTTTAGTGTTAAAGCTATCTTACGATTCATTTGTTCAAATATATTTTTTTATAAGGAACCACAAAATTCTTTTTCTGTCCAATATCAATACAGAAATGTAGAATCAGCAATCCAAATGCCAAAGCGACATAATATCAACTCATTAAGTATGTTAATTAAAAGTTGTTCATTACTTTTATTAAGTTCTATCTTTTTGCTTACTTCTTGTTCAAGCAACGAAGAACAACCGGATGAACGTCTTTTAGAGAAAGAACTTTATGATGCATCTCAAACCAGACTGAAAAATGGTAATTTCTCTAATGCTATAGCCAGTCTTGAAGTGCTTGAAAGACGCTTCCCATTTGGTAGATATGCAGAACAAGCCCAAGCAGAGCTTATATATGCCTACTACAGGAATTTTGAATTTGAAGCAGCGAGGTCTGCTGCCGAGAGGTTCATTAATCTTCACCCACGTCATCCTCATACAGGTTACGCATACTATTTGAGAGGACTTGCTGCTTTCACGGATGATTCAGGTTTATTTTCTCGATATTTTACTTCTGACTTATCCAAAAGAGATATAGAACCAGCTCAACAATCCTTTCAAGATTTAAGTGAATTTTTAGCTAGATACCCAGATTCTCCTTATGCCCCTCATGCTACTCAAAGAATGATCTATCTTAAAAATATATTAGCTAAGCATGAAATTTACGTTGCTAACTTTTATATGGAAAGGAAAGCCTACATAGCAGCTGCTGGACGAGCTCGATATGTAATTGAACATATGCCTGACACTCCTCAAGTTCCTGAAGCTTTATCTATTTTAGTAAAAGCTTATGGATTCTTAGGTTATGAAGAATTGAGAGTGAAAAATTTCCAAATTTTAGAAGCTAATTATCCAACTTTCGCTTCTGATGAATTGATAAGACCTAAGAGATCTTGGGCTAGTCGATTATCTTTTGGATTGCTAGGGGATGAGGAAATTCCACCACCTATTAAGGAAGAATAGATTTGTCTCAGTTAATCCTAATATTAGGAATAATCGGATTAATTTGGTTATACATTCTCTTTAAAAGAAAACCTGCTAAAAAAGAAAAAGTAAGCCTTGAAATGGTTAGATGTGATACTTGTGGAGTAAATATTCCTAAGTCTGAGGCTATTGGATCTGAAGAGCTTTGGTTCTGTTCAGAAGAACACAGGACTTAGAATCTGTATCTCACTTTCACAGTAAAGTTATCTTTTGAGGGTTCTTCCCAAGGTCTTTTATACAGAGTTCCTAAGTCATCTTCCTCATCTAGCTCATAAATCTTACCGCCTCTAGTATAGACAGCATACAAATAAGCCAAAGGCATAAACTCATAACGATAACGAATTTGAAAAGCTAATTGCCCTATACTAAAAGGGTCTAAATTAACTGAAGATTCAGTCAATTTTCCATTAATCGAGGCAATTTGAGCTTGAGGATTTTTAGCATTAAAAGCAACTAACTGAGCCTTGACTCTCAATTCATGCTGATTACCTTTGAAATACTTAATAGAGAAATTAGTGTTTCTCTGAGTTTTTTCATAGGTACCTAAATGGTTATCTTGAATCCAGTTAAGCCAGTTTGCGTCCTTTTCATGAGAGTAAGAAAATCTTAAAGTTAAATTAGGTAAGGGAAACACTTTAAGTGAAGAATAATATTTGTTTCTCCATCCGAGAGCACTTGAGCGTTCACTGCCCTTAGACCTCTGTGCAAATAAATCCCACTGCCAAAATTTGTTTTTTTGGCCAACATACTTAAAGTCGATCCCATAGTTTTGAGGTAATTTAATGTATGGAGCCAGCTCGGAACCCCTAGTAATCAGATTATCTCTTCCATTAGTTCTAAAAAATACCTCAACCTCAACCTGAGATGTATCCTTAAATTGGTTTTTAATTTCAAATCCTGTAAAACACCCTTCTTTATCTCCATTAGACAATGCTCTGCAGCCGTAAGAATGCTGGTAAGTTCTCATTAGTGTCTTCGAAGCATCATTAAAATCAGTTTTATGAAGCTCTGTTCTTCCACCTAACATAATCCAGTCATTTCTTATTAAATATCCCATATCATTAATATCTAAGTCTTTATCTAGATAATAAAATCCTAATCCGGTAGATAAATGGTGATTAATTTGTTTGCTTATACTCAGGCGTAATCCGTAACCTTTGTTTTCTTCAACAATGGAGTTTAATAAGAGAGCATAAAGTCTAAAATCTTCAGTAGGACGGTAAACCATGTCAACCGTATTTACATTGGCATTCCTACTTAATACTTCGTTCTTGGTGAAAGTACCTAAGTACCCAAATGACAAGTTTTCTTTTTTTACTCGGTACCTAGTGGCAAAATAATCTCTTCCTTCACTGAAGACTTCATCAGATTCAATTGCGCCCAAGAAACCTAAATCGTAATTCTGTCCAACTTTTGTATACCTAAAAGCAAGGTTTATATCTGTATTTCCTTTTTGGTTAGAGCTACAAAGAGCTTCTAATTCAGAACTATAATCTGAACAGTTATAATCGGGAGAACCGCCTATTCTTCGTGTATTGATTACATAAAGAAAACGGTACCCATCAACATCAAACATAGACTGATTTTCTGAAAAGAAAGGTCTTTTATCAGAGTAGAAGGTCTCCATCGCGGAGAAATTAATTACCACATCATCACTTTCCACTTGGCCAAAATCAGGATTGATCGCAATATTTAACTGGCTCCCAGAATCTATCTTCCAGAAAATCTCTGCCCCAGTTTTTACGTCATTATCATCTGAAGTTCTTTCACTAGAAGCTGTGACATAAGGGAAAAAATCTAAGCTCGAACTATCAAAATTCTTTACGTAAAGATCATTTAAAGTTGAAATAAATCTGGACCTTGTGGGATTCGATTTAATAGTCGCAAAAGCTTTAGATATTTCCAAAGACATTCGCCAAAAACTAATTCTTATTTTTCTTAAATCTCCTTCTTGCACCTTCATTGGGGCAACAGTCCAAGGTATAAAAAACTCTGCAAACCAGACATCGTCACCTATTGAGGTCTTTGCCACCCAATCTGCGTCCCAGTCCTTCTTTTGCTCATTTTCGTTTCTATAAACCGCATCCCATAAGGACCCTCCTAGAGATACAGTAAACGAGTAAGCCATTAATGCATCCCCGTCAAAATCCACAGTCAGTCCTACTTTATCTGCATTGGCATTATCAGCATCTCTTTCATGCTGTTGGGATCGCATCGTCTCCGCGGGTTGGTAATTAATATAGCCTACATACAAACCATCTTCAGTTTCGTAAACTTTTACTACAGTTTTCTGTTCCGGCTCTTCAAGTGTGAAAGGCCCAACTTGATAAAATTTACTTATCTCTTGAGCAGATCTCCATTCTTCTTCGTCTAACTTTCCGTCCACTTCTATGGTGGAAAAAAGAAAACTGCTGAAAAGAAGAGTGGGGATTAAGAAAATAGTTCTAAATATAACCATCCCTGATGTCATTCATTCCTCTGTTAGAATTGATCCTTCAATTTTACAGTAAAATTTTCCTATTAGAATCTGTATCTTACCTTAACAGTAAAGTTATCCGCCTGAGGATCATTCCAAGGACGTTTATACAACTTGTCTAAACTGTCCTCTTCATCGAGTTCAACTATTCTTCCTCCCTTGGTGTAGACCACATAAAGATAAGCCAAAGGTAGAATTTCATAACGGTACCTAATTTGGAAAGCTAAATCACTCAAACTAAAGGGTGGAAGTGCCATTTCAATGGGATTTAGAGATCCTGTTGCATCGCCAAGATAAGCGCCTGGTTGCCTGGCTGTGAAAGCTACCATTTGAGCTTTCATTCTTAATTCATGCTTATCCCCTCCAAACCAATTCATTGATGCAATTGTGGTTCTTTGTTTTTGTTTATAAATTCCTAACAAATTATCTTCAATCCAATTTAGCCAATCGTCTTCCTTGCTGTGTTGATACATCAAACTGAGACTTAGATTATCTCGAGGAGTAAAGTCGGCCATAGCCATATAAGAAGTTTTAAAACCTAATGCTGAAAAGCTCCATTGCGATCCTTTTTCTCTTTTAACCTCTAAGATATATTTAAAGAAATCTGTAGAAGGGCCCATGAATTGCAACTTAGTTCCATAATTCTTAGGTTTTTTGATATAGGGGGAGATCAAGCTACCCCTGGTTATCCAGAAATCTTTGCTAGGAGTTCTATAAAAATTTGTGAATTCAATGTTAGAGGTATTTCTAAAACTACTCTTGTAAGTCAAATAGGTGGATTGACTTGATTTATCTAAATCTGCATTGCTCTCAAACGAATAGCCCACTTCAAATTCATTGGAAAGAAAAATAGATGACTCGTCATAGTCTGAAAACTTTAAGCCATTCTGGCTGCCCAGGAAAAGCCAATCATTTGATATTTGATAACCCATATCCGTTATATCCAATTCTTCTCCAAAAAAGAAGATTCCCATATCATGCCATCTCCCCTTTCTAGGCGAAGCCGTTAGTCTAAATCTAAATGCTTCTCCTGATTTCTTGGTTTCGTCTAGGCCTTGCTCAATATTTGAACTAATAAAAACAGTGTCTACCCTCACTTTATCGGTAGGTCTATAAGTCAAATCAATTGAATGGACTTTAGCTTCTCTATCCAGAACCGGTCTTTCTGTGTATGTCCCCAGATAACCCAAGGAATAATTATCAGAATTCTTTCTAGCCCTTATTGCATAAAAATCATTTCCTTGACTGTATTGTTCGTCGGCTTCAGAAGCACTTAGAAAACCAAAGTCAATGGACTCGCCTTGCTGTGTATACCTTATGGCATAGTCAATATCAGTAATACCTTCTTGACTTGCCTCGCACATATTTTTTAACGAATCAGTGTATTTAGAGCAATTGTAATCTGGAGCAGACCCAATTCTCCTTGTGTTTATGATGTAAAAGAATCTATAGCCTTTCACATCAAACAAAGAGTGATTTTCTGAAAAGAAAGGCCTTTTATCTGAATAAAAGGTTTCACTTTGAGAGAAGTTAACCACAAGCTCATCGCTTTCAACTTGTCCAAAATCAGGATTTAAAGCTACGTTTAGTTGTTTACCCGAATCAATCTTCCAAAATATCTCTGCTCCGACCTTGTTCTCTTGATCTTCTTTAATTCTGTCTTCAGTAACATTGATGTATGGGAAAAAATCTAATTTCGAAACGCTGTAGTTTTTAAAGTCGTATTCATGGAAAAGAGACATAAATTTCTCTTGCCTTGGGTTGCCTTTTATTGAAGTATTCACCCGCCATTCAGCTGCTACCATTCTCCAAAAAGATAATTTAACGGTTCTAACTTCTCCTTTCTGTGTCTTCATGGGAGCTATACTCCAAGGAATAAACATTTCAATAAACCACGCGTCTCCTTCAATGTGAGTGGCTGAATCCCAATCCGCATCCCAGTCATAGTTAGCTTCGTTCTCATTTCTATAGATGCCATCGCTTATAGAGCCTCCGGCAGAAACAGTGAAGCCATAAGCGGTAAGACCATCACCATCAAAATCTATCGCTAAGCCTGCTTTATCAGCATTTGCCATTTCATCATCTCTTTCATGCTTATTCGCACGTATTGATTCTCTTGGCTGCTCATTAATAAAACCAAAATACATACCCTTTTCATCTTGCTGAACTAGAACTTTCTGATAATGCTTTGGCTCCGCTAAAGAAAACGGCATTGATTCATAATATTTGGTCCACTCTCGGGCAGAAGACCAATCCGCATCATCTAAAACACCGTCAATCTTGATATCCACTGAATAAACTGGCAATGCGATAAATAAAGAGAATGTTAAGGCTAGGCAGGAAAAAGGACTTAGCTTCCTATGCAAGGTATTTACTCCTAAAAATGAGGGGCTATTCTAAGGCTAGAATGAAGAAATACAAGCAATCAATATATCCATCCTGATATATAAAAAATAGTTTGGTTAAAAAATTATTTTTAGAATCTATACCGTAATTTCACAGTAAAAGTATCAGTCTGAGGATCTTCCCAAGGGCGTTTATAGATTTTTCTCAAACTATCTTCTTCATCTATTCCCACTACCCTTCCGCCTTTGGTGTAAACCACATAGAGATAAGAAAGTGGCATCAATTCATATCTATAGCGAATTTGGAAAGCCAGATCGCTTAATGTTATAGGAGGTACGGCAATCTTTTTTGGAGAAGTATTTAGATTTCCAAACTGATCTGCTAAAAAGGGCATTGGATTTCTTGCCGTAAAAGCTACCATTTGTGCTTTAACTCTTAACTCATGTTTTTCGCCTTTAAACCAATTAAGACCTGCTACAGTGACTCTCTGCTTCATGTCGTAAGTGGCTAATAAATTTTCCTGAATCCAATTTAACCAATCATCCTCTTCGTGTTCTTGGTAAAACACAGACAGAGATAAAGATTCAGAAGGAGATACCTCTAAAAAGAAATCATACATGGTAGTCCAGCCCAAACCTGGCATGTATTCTTCACCTTTTCTTCGATTGAAATGAAACATGTACTGGAAAAATTCTCGCGAAGGGCCCATGTACTCAAATTCATAACCATACCCTGTGGGCATATTTACAAAAGGAGCTTGCTCATATTTTCTTGTAATTAGGGTGTCCCTTCCACTCAATCTGTAAAAGGTTTTTAATGTCGCCTGCGAAGAACTCTTAAATCCATTCGTCAGCGTTAGTGAAATTGGTGGAGTCTCTTTATTACCCTTACTATCAGTTTCATAAGTAAAATCTAATTGGTACCTTCTTTCTCTAGTCAAAGAAGTTTCAGGGAACTCAGGTTGCTTCCATTCAAACCTTCCTGAAAAAAAGGCCTGATCATTTCTAAATAAATACCCCATGTCACTCAAATCTATTTTTTCATCGAAGTACCAAATTCCTAAGCCTCCAGAAAATGTTTTAGAAGGCGTATAACCGTATCCGACCCTAAATCCATACCCATCTTGATCATCCACCTTGGAATTCATTAAAACTCCACTTACCCTGAGATCTTCAGAAGCCCAATACTCAAAATCAGCAGTGTGTACAGTTGCTTCTCGATTTAATACAGGCCTTTCAACATAAGTACCCAAATATCCAAATGAAAAGTTTTTATTGGTTTTTCTTAATTTAGTGGCATAAAAATCTCTTCCTTGACTAAAGTTTTCATCTTTTTCGGAAGCTCCCAAGAATCCAAAATCTAGATTCTCTGTTTGTTGGATATAGCGAACAGCCAAGTCTATGTCTGAAGTCCCCTTTTTGCTTGCATTGCACAAGGGGGTCAGGTTAGAAGACAATATGGAACAGTTATAGTCTGGTGCTGCGCCTATGCGTCTGGTGTTAATCACATAGAACATTTGGTAACCCTGAACTTCAAACATAGATTGATTTTCTGCAAAGAAGGGGCGCTTATCAGAGTAATAGGTTTCGGTAGCTGAAAAATTAACAACCAGTTCATCACTCTCAACCTGACCAAAATCTGGATTAAAGGTGGCATTTAATTGTTTACTTGAGTCAATTTTCCAGAAAACTTCGGCGCCCACTTTAGTATCTTTCTCTTCCGTTGCGGCATCATCCGACAAGGTTACATAAGGAAAGAAGTCCAACTGTGAAACTTCGTATTTTTTAAAATTCATTACATCAAAGACTGAAAGAAATTTATTTACGTAAGGGCTCCCCTTGCACGTAGCAGATACCTTGTATTCGGCAATCATCATTCTGTAAAAACAAAAGCCTATTGTTCGCTCCTCTCCTTTTTGAGATTTCATGGAAGTAATTGCCCAAGGGATAAATATCTCTGCATACCAACCAGTATCTGAAATGCTAGTTGCAGATAACCAATCACCATCCCAATCTAAATTTTGTTCATTCTCATTAATAACAGTCCCGTCGTTAATTGAATTTCCTGCATTAACTGAAAACCTATAAGCAGTCTTTCCGTCATTATCAAAATCTAAAGTTACTCCAACTTGATCTCCTACAGGAGGTCTTGCTCCTTGGTCACGCTGGTGCTGATTGGCCCTTATTGATTCATTAGATTGAGCGTTGATAAATCCGAAGTAGATTCCCTTCTCATCATCCAGTATAAGAACTCTTGTATTTCCTGAGACATCATTTAAAGAAAAAGGAAATACTTCATAGAATTTGTTTATTTCTCTAGCAGTTTGCCATTCTTTTTCTGACAACTCTCCGTCAATCAGGATCTCAGACGAGAGAATAGAAGAGAAAGAAAATAAGATAAGGGGGATATAAAAGAAATTAGATAGGGGCTTCCATGCATCGTTATTTTTCATTTTGATTAGGCTAAATAATTTCCATCTTTATAAAGTAAAGGGTTGAAACTACTTTGATTAAGCACCTTAATGATTTCACCTAAATAAATTGTGTGTGTAGTGTGCTCTATTGCCTTAATGCAATTACAAAACATGTTGGATTGAGAATCTTTATGGTATGGAATGTCATTGAACTCTGACCAATCCCCTTCTAAAAATCTTTGTTCTTCCTTTCCTGCAACACTGCAGATATCTGCTAAGCCTTCTTGGCCTATTGATAAAATATTAATACAAAACCCCAAACCTTCTTTCATAACATCATGAATGGTAGCTTCATGATTTATACAAACTAGCATTGTTGGTGGATCAAGAGATAAAGAAACCACAGAAGTTGCTGTCATTGCTTGTTTATTTTCTCCGTCTTTTGCAGATACGACAGTAACTGTCGAAGTAATGCCACGCATGGCTTGAAGAAACTCTTTTTTAACTGGATCAGGGTCCATGTTCCGGCAAATTAGCATGTCTATAACCCTAAATCTACTTTAATTTAAATTAGCTGATATGATTTAAGCATGAGAAGACGTGTTTCTAATGTGCGAATAGTTGCAGGTAAATTCAAAGGATTAAAGATCCCTTTTAAGGCTTCTAGATATATCAGACCGACAACGAATAGAACAAAAGAAACTATCTTTAGCTGGCTCCATAGTGAAATCAAAAACTCTCGGTGTTTAGACATGTTTGCTGGAACTGGTAGCCTAGGATTGGAAGCAATCTCAAGAGGAGCATCCTTTGTTTATTTTGCAGAAAAAAATAGAAAAATGTGCGAAGAACTCTACAA
>JAKUUL010000023.1 GCA_022447025.1 SAR86 cluster bacterium
TGCAAACTAGAGCAAAATTAAGCATAGTTTGACGTGAGATTTTTTAATCTAGTTTTGCTGTACTTTAAAGGCTGCAATTACTAGTGATTTTAATTCATATTAGGGGGGAGAAATGAAATTGAAATTCCTTATTAACTTAGCGTTTATCTCTATATTTGGGTTTTCTTCATTGATGCTGACTGCGGCTGATGAAGACGAAGAAGAAGATAGAGATAGAGGTGGAATTGAAGAAATAACAGTAACAGCTGAAAAACGTGTTTCAACTGTGTCTGATACTTCAATGTCTATTACTGCGTTTGATTCTAGCTTGATTGAAGACCTTGGTTTGCAAGGTGCTAATGACTTGATGGATCAACTACCTGCAACAACTCGAGACCCTTACGATGTAAGGATTCGTGGTGTTGGAAGGAACTTTAGAGCACTGGGTGGTGACCCAGGAGTTGCAACCTACTATAACGGTGTTTATTCACCTGACTTTGGAATTGCAGCATCTGAGAATTACTACTACGACGTAGAACGTATTGAGGTACTTCGTGGACCTCAAGGTACTTTGTATGGCAGAAACTCTATTGGTGGAGCTATCAATTACATAACCAAAAAGCCAAGTTTTGAAAATGGAGCTGAGGTCAGGATGTTAGCTGGTGATTACAGTAACATTCAGTATTACGGGATGGTAACTGGACCGATAACAGATAAATTAGCTTTCAGAGCAACTACAGCAAAGATGGATAGAGACGGAACTCAAAAGAATGTAGGTGGTGGTCGTGATTTAAGAAGTTTAGATGATTACAATTCTGTAATTACTTTACTTTACACTCCCAACGATGACATTGAATTTCAAATCAGAGCTAATGATCGTTTAGTTGATAATATCATTCCTTCTCGAGTTCTTTTAAATTCAGGAGCTGGAGGACTTCGAGGTACACAAGACACTACCAGTTTAGTGCGAGGTTTAAGAAGGGCTACTGCGACTACGCCTGGAGCAATTCAATTCACTAACCCGAATACGGGTGAAGTTGGCTATGGAGCTCCTCTAAGGGCGGGAGTTGATAACGGCTCTTGGCCTGGAAGATGGAATTCTTATTATGGATCTTCATTACCTACTTTAGGTACCTATAACGTTGCAGTTAGTGATGACGAAAATTGCTGGGATTTTCCTTATCTGGATGGCTGTCAATCAAACCATCAATTTTTTGAACATGAAGGAATTCAATCTCATGTTACTTGGCAACTAAATGATAGGACTGAAATTAAGTATATTTACGGCTATGTTGATTTTGGTTACACATTCAATATTGACCTTGATGGTACGGATGTGTCTTGGGATCAATACGGCGTTACTGTTTTAGAAGATGTTCATATGAAAACCCATGAGTTAACAATCAACTGGCAGATAGGTGAGGACGTCTTGATGACATCAGGTTATTTCTTAATGGATGAGAATAGGAAACAAAATTACAGTATTCGAAACAACATTGCTTCTATAAAGAATGCAGCTACTTATGGAGCTTATGATATCCCTCAAGCTTTCTTAGGAGGCGTTTCAACTTCAGCTTTATTAGGAGCTACTAATACATGTACTACCCCACAAACGGGCTGGGTTGGTTCGGGGCCTAATAATACGACCATATCTTGTCGTTGGGGTGGAGATGCTCTTGGAAGGGTATACAACCACCAGAATGATGTGCAAAACGACGCAACGGCTGTTTACACTCAAGGTACTTGGACTATAAATGATGAATTTGCTTTGGTAGTGGGAGCTAGATACGCTGAAGATGATAAGGAATGGACAGAAGTAAGGGGTGGTTACGCTGAACTATTCATGAACTTCTCAGGTGGCTGGGATTCAGTTCTAGCTTTACAACAAGGACAAGTTGGCCCTTATTATGAACAGTTAGGCTATGCACCTTGGTCTGGAGCCGTTCCTGAATTAACACCTCTGGCCTATGCCAACCTCATAATGGGTAATGCTGTTTATACAGGTGACCCTAACAATCCTATAGCCCCTGTTTGTCCATTAGATCAACAAGCTAGTTGTGATACACCAATGAGATTAATGCAAGGTTGGCCATATGGCTATACTTCAAGAATTCCAGGTGCTGATAAATGGAGTGATACCAACTACAGAGTTAATTTAGATTGGACGCCAAATGGTGACCAGTTAATTTATTTTGGTATAACCACAGGTTATCGGTCTGGAGGAGTGGCTTTAGGTATTTCGGGAGCTAGGGATGATGTAAGAGACGAGTACGGTCTACCAATCCCAGGAGCCGGTATAGAAGCTCTTTCTTATGATAAGGAGACAGTAGAGTCCGTTGAACTTGGTTATAAAGGTATTCATATGGACGATAAACTCCAGCTGTTCGCTTCAGTCTACCACTATGATTATGACGGATATCAAGATGTTGTTACTCAGTATGATCCTTTAAGAGGAGAAACTGCTGAATTCGCTTCTAATTCGAACGGTATCACCAATGAAGGGTTTGAGATGGAGTTTGTTTATCAAGCTACTGATAGGCTATCTTTATCAGGTAACATGAGTTACACAGAAGCTACGTACGGAGATGATTATTGGGTAATGACTACTGACGATCCTATGAATCCTCCACAGATCTTTGGTACGTTTACTCAAGGCGTGGTAGGTAATTCTGGAACTGGATCAGATATCAATGGTGATGGAGTAATCGATGCCAGTGACTTTCCTTATGCTACGAATGTTAAAGGTAACTCCTTAAAAGGTATTCCAAAAGAGAAATATACTGTGAGAGCTACTTATGAGTACGAAAGTAGATGGGGACCGGTTTGGATCTGGTTGAACCACTCTTTCACGGGCGATTTTTCAGCTTCTGGTATAGAAAGAGCCTTGGATAGAGTGCCTTCTAGAGAGACTACTAACATTAGTTTCTCATGGTGGAGTGATGACTACAAAACTGCTGTGAGAATGGCTGTAAACAATATTATGGACAATGACCAGGTCTATAGTATTAGTACGACTACTTCTGGAGATAACTACAGTAAGTATGGTGGTGCTCTTTCACCAAGAACTATGTACGTAGACGTACGTTATAGGTTCTAAGAAATAGAAAATAGAAAAATAGGCTGGATTCTTCCAGCCTATTTTTTTTGTGTCATTTGCGTATACTAAAAACGATATGAAGCCTTTATCGATAGCTGCTATTCAGTTAAATCTTGCGAGAAAAGACAACTATACTTTGTTAGAAAGTAAAGCTAGAGAAGCTGTGTACAGATTTCCATGGCTTGAAATGTTGGTATTTAGTGAGCTAGCTGTTGGTGGAGCGGGTGCTAGTAATGCAACCTTTTTCCTTTCTGAATACTTAGATAAATTGAAAGAGTTAGCTAAAGAGTTAGATGTTTGGTTAATTCCTGGTTCTTTCTATGAAGAAACAGAAGAAGGTACTTTTAACACCACACCTGTTATTGATAACAAAGGTGATTTGGTAACAAAGTGCAGAAAACTCTATCCTTTTTTACCTTATGAAACAGGTGTAGCAGCAGGAAATGAGGTTTGTGTTTTTGAAATTCCTGGATCAGGAAAAGTAGGCATCCATATTTGCTATGACTTATGGTTTCCTGAAACCAGTAGAGCACTGGCATTAAAAGGGGCAGAAGTCATTCTGCACCCCAGCTTGACAGATACTTGTGATAGAGACGTGGAAAGAGCTATGGTAAAGGCCACAGCAGCTCAACAACAATGCTATTACATAGATGTTAATGCGGGCGGTGAACAAGGTGTTGGACTTTCTTTAATAGCTGGGCCAGATGGTGAAATCCTTCATGATGCTCTAGCAGGAGAAGAATTCATGTTAGTCGAGGTAGATTTCGATAGGGTTAGAAGATGCAGAAAGAGAGGCTTAAAAGGGTTAGGACAACCAATTAAAAGTTATAGAGATGATCCTAAACGACACCTATCTGAAGTATCGGATACAGATTATTTAAATAAATTAGGTGATTTAGAGGTAGCTAAAAAAGAAAAAACTCCATAATCTTTATTGAAGTTAATATACTGTCTTTACAAAGGAGGTAGGGGTGAAGAAATTTTTTTACTTATTTATTCTTTTAAGTTTGTTAATTCCTCAAGTTTATGCGGATCAAACAGACTTACCAAGAGGGCCGTTAGGAAAACCAGATCTTAATGGGGTTTGGCAAGTCCTCAACTCAGCTAATTACAATTTAGAAGCTCATTCGGCTAGTGCTGCTTTAGCAATGATTGAGGGGCCGGTTGTACCCATTCCACATCCAAGTGTGGTCAGACTGGGTGCAGTAGGTTCTGTTCCTGCGGGCCTGGGAGTGGTTGAAGGCGGGACTATTCCCTATAAGAAATGGGCTTTAAAACAAAGAGATAATAATAAAAAGAACTGGCTCGATAATGACCCTGAAATTAAGTGTTATTTACCTGGTGTACCGAGAGCCACCTATATGCATCTTCCTTTCCAAATTTTTCACAGTGAAAAAGCAATATTTTTTGCTTATGAGTATGCAGGTGCAGTAAGGAATATTTATCTAGAAGATCCAGGCCCAGCTCCTGTTGATTCTTGGATGGGCCAATCTTGGGGTTATTGGGAAGGAGATACCTTTGTGATTGAAGCTTCAGGCTTTAACGGCCAAACTTGGCTGGATAGATCTGGCAATTTCCATAGTGAAGAGCTTAAAGTTACCGAAAGATACACACTAATGAATCCGTACACCATGAATTATGAGGCGACCATAGTAGATGAGAAAGTTTTCACTAGACCCTGGAAAATTAGCATGACCTTGTATAAAAGAGTTGGCAAAGATGCTCAATTACAACAATTTAAATGCGTGGAGTTTGTTGAAGAGCTTTTGTATGGGCAATGGCGAGGTAATTAGGAAAACTATCTAAGGTAATAATTTGAAATATCTATTTACCATTACTCTAATTTTTTCTAGCTTTATATTCTCTGAATCAAGAAACCCTTATGTGACTTGGTATGGCGATCCTGACTTACAAGGAGTCTGGACAAACGCGACTTTAACTACACTGGAAAGACCTCGTCACTTTAAAACTCTGGAAGTCAGTGCTGAAGAAGCAGAATCAGCTGCTAAAAGGGCTGCAGCAGAAAGCTTTGCTTACGACAATGAATATAAACAAGGTGAAACTCCCAGAAAGGGTAGAGATGTAGGAGGTTATAACGCGGCTTGGATGGATCCAGGGGGTGAGTTATTTCAACTTTTTGGAAAGCATCGTACTTCAATTATTGCCTTTCCAAAAAATGGAAAATTACCTTGGGATCGGAAAAAAGCAGATAAGTTTTTTCAAAAAATGAGAAAAGACAGATCTAAGAGAAAAGACCATCCTGAGTTAAGGGGCGTGGGCGAAAGATGTGTGGTGGGATTCGGTTCCAGTGGAGGCCCTCCAATGATGAATGTTTTGTATAACAATCATTATCAAATCGTACAATCTCCTGGGTACGTTATGATCATGGCTGAAATGGTTCATGACGCTCGAATTATAAGATTGGGAGGAACTCATCCACCGGAAGATGTAACCCCATGGCTTGGAGACTCTATAGGTCATTGGGATGGTAATACTTTGGTAGTGGAAACTAAAAATTTTAATCCTCAACACACTTTCAGAGGGGGACTAAGGCACTTTTTTGCGATTTCACCAAAAGCTACTATTACTGAAAGGTTTACTAGAATTTCTAAAGATCAAATTTTATATAGATTTTATGTAGATGATCCTGATATTTACAGTCAAGTTTGGGCAGGGGAAATGCCCTTAAGGGCCATAGATGAAAAAATTTATGAATATGCATGCCATGAAGGCAATTACTCGATGGCTAATATTTTAGCTGGTGCAAGAGAAGAGGAGAAAAGAAGATGAAAAATTTGAGTAAAATTTTGTTGTTCTCTTTGGTTTCTAATTTCACTTGTCTTTCAGCAGAAGAAGATATGAAAACTTGGTTTGGAGACCCCGATCTTCAAGGTGTGTGGACTAATGCCAGTCTCACTACATTAGAAAGACCGGATGAATATGAAAGTTTGTTGGTAACAGAGGAAGAAGCAAACAGGGCGGCTGCTTTTTCTGCTGAATTCACTGATGCAATAGATAATCCTTATGAAGAAGGCGAAACCCCTAAAGCAGGAGAAAATGTTGGTGGTTACAACACTGCCTGGATGGACCCTGGAACAAAACTATTTAAGATAAATGGCGAGTACAGAAGCTCAATTCTAATTTACCCTGAAAATGGAAAACTTCCTAGGAAGTGGGTTAGATGGGGTATAGAGGCACCTAGTATCTATCGTATGTTTACACAAGCAAATCATCCTGAAGAGAGAAGTTTAGGAGAGAGGTGCATAGTCGGTTTTGGTTCTACCGGAGGCCCTCCAATGTTGAATGTTTTATACAACAATCATTACCAAATTGTTCAATCACCAGGGTATGTGATGATTCTGGTTGAAATGAATCACGATGCTCGAATTATCCGTATAAAAGGTAACCGTCTTCCAGATCATATAAAACCTTGGCTGGGAGATTCTGTGGGGCATTGGGAAGGGAATACCTTAGTGGTAAAAACTAAGAATCATCATTTACAGCAACGATTTAGAGCTGCAATACGTCACCAAATCCTTATAACTGAGACCGCTGAAGTGACAGAAAGGTTTACTAGAACTTCTGAAGATGAGATTCTTTACGAGTTCAGTGTTGATGATGATGTGGCTTATAGGGATGTTTGGAAAGGCGAAATGCCATTAAGAAGGGCCGAAGGTAAAATATATGAATACGCTTGCCACGAGGGTAATTACTCCATGGCAAATATTCTAGCTGGTGCAAGAGAAGAGGAAAGGAGAAATCAATGAAAATAAGTCTAAAAAGTGTCTTGTGTTTAAGTTTTGCAATGTTGAGCTTTCAAATAAATGGGCACCATGCATTTACAGCTGAATTTGATCCAAATGCTCCTATTAACATTACCGGAAAAGTAGTGAAGGTAGAATGGATAAACCCCCATGCTTGGGTTCATGTTGAAGTAGAAGATGAAAACGGAAAGACTGTCTGGATGGTTGAAGGGGGAACTCCCAATACTCTTATTAGAAATGGTATTACTAAAACAACATTAGTACCCGGTACTGTGATTATAGTTAGGGGATACCAGAGTAAAGGAGGATTGTGTTTACCCATATGCATAGCTAATGGCAGGGACATAACTTTTCCTGATGGAAGCAAAGTATTTATGGGTTCTTCTGGTACTGGTGCCCCTAGAGATGGAGCTGATCCAAGGGAACCCAAAAGAAAATAATTCCCTTGTTGTCTAGGACTCAGAAATGAAAAAAAGCTGCTTATTTGTTTTAGCTATAGCGTTTTCATTTCAATTATTGGCTTCTGAAGAAGACTCCGAAGTTCATGATCTTATGGCTTATGTTTTAGACCCTGCTGCTGAAGCAATTTGGGATTCAGCTGGTTTTGTTATTACTGAAGAAGGTGAAACCAATTTAGCTCCAACAAATCAAGAAGGGTGGGATAAAGTCAAATACGGTGCGAAAGTTATTTCTGAAAGCTCTTATCTTCTTTCGATGCCTGAAAGGGCAGTCGATCAGGCACAGTGGGTTGCTTTATCCATGGCTTTAAAAGGAATGGGAGAAAAAGCTTTTACAGCTGCTGAAAATAAGGACTCTGAAGCCCTTTTTGAAATAGGAGCTGAGCTCTATCAAATTTGTGTAGCCTGCCATCAAATTTACTGGAATAAATAGAACTAATACTTAATTTTAAAAGATGTTGGAGATTGCTATATGGCTGTCAGAGACTAAGTGGAGTATAGCTCTACATGAGTCTCTTTATATGTACCCCTGGATTGAATCAGCACATGTTCTCTCGATATGTTTTTTTATTGGAATCCTCTTATTTGTAGACCTTCGATTAATGGGGGTCGCGTTTACTAAATTACCTATATCTGAAATGAACAAGAAGGTCTTACCTTGGTCCTTGTTTGGTTTTGGTTTAATGGCGCTGACTGGTTTTCTACTTTTTTACGCTATTCCCGTGAGGAGTTATCAAAATATATTTTTTAGATTCAAAGTAATCTTAATTCTATTTGCCGGTCTTAATGCTTTCTTGTTTCATAGGCAGATGAAGCTAGAAGGAATGAACTGGGATGAAGGGAAGAGTATCCCTAAAAGTGTGCATCTTAAAGCAGCAGCTTCTTTAGTTATTTGGTCAGGAGTTATTATTTCAGGACGAATGATTGCTTACAATTGGTTCGATTGTGACAGACAGCCTCAGCCTGAGTGGGTAAATTGGGCAGCCGGTTGTATTGTTGATCTGAATCAGATGGGGGGTCTTGATGGAATCTGAAAGACTATTCAATTTTTTTGATCAGCTAGAACAATCTTTTATTGGAGAAGCTATCAGGAATTCAATTTGGATGTTTCCTGTAATAGAAGCATTTCATCTAATTGGCTTAGCAATACTGGGAGGGTCAATTTTAGTTGGTGATTTAAGGCTTCTAGGCTTATTACTCTCTACTAAACCAATTAATTATGTAATAGGCCAAACGACTTTAATTCTTAAATTAGGTCTAATTATATTAGTGTCTACAGGAATACCTCTTTTTCTTAGTGAAGCAATAAAATGTTATTACAGCAGAGCTTTCTGGATAAAGATGAGCGCACTGTTAATTGGCTTAGTATTCTTATTTTTTATTCGAAACCCAATGGGCTTATCAGCAGTCGAAGGGAATACCAAACTAAAACTTATAGGTTTTATATCTATATCTATATGGGCAATAGTTGCAGGCTCAGGACGTTGGATAGGTTTTTCATAGGAAAAAATGATTAACTGGGGCATTTTTGGAACAGGGATGATAGCCAGAGCATTGGCTGTTTCCATCCGAGATAGTGAAGGTTCAAACTTAAAAGCTGTAGCCAGTAGATCAATTGAAAAAGCGGAAAGATTCGCAGAAAAATATAATTGTCTAGCAATAGAAGGCTATGAAAACCTACTTAATATCGATGAGCTAGATGCCATTTATGTAGCTACACCCCATGATTCACATTTTGATCTAGCTTTGGCTTCAATTGAAGCAAAGAAATCAGTACTTTGTGAAAAGCCAATGACCATTAATTCAACGGAGGCAATGGTTCTTATAGATGCAGCCAGAAACCATGGAGTTTTGTTGATGGAGGCATTTATGTACCGAACTCACCCGCAGACGGACAAGATTCGTGAACTAGTGGAAACAGAATTTAATGATAAGCCTTTAACTATTGAAGCTTCTTTTGGTTTTTCAGCTGAAGTTCCTAAGGAACATCGATTAGTAAACCCTGAACTTGGCGGTGGATCAATAATGGATATAGGTTGTTATCCAATGTCTATGGCTAGAATGGTGGTGGGTGCCCAGATTGGCAAGCCTTTTGCAAATCCAATCAATATTGAAGCAAAGGGAGAATTGTCATCAAGAAACATAGACTTAAATGCAGAAGCTGAATTGGAGTTTGTTAATGGTTCTAAGGCTCTAATAAGTTCAGCCATTAATAAGACAATGGAAAGTTCTGTTCTTATTTTTGATGAAGAAAAGTCCTTATTTATTTCAGAGCCCTGGCAATGCGGCGAACAAAACAACAGACAATCTAATATTATTTTTAAAAAGGAAGGGAAAGAGGATCGGGTCATAGAATTTAAAGAGACCAAAGGGGTTTTTACTCATGAAATAGATCACTTTGTAGATCTTCTTAACAAAAAAGAAACACAGTCAAAGAAGATATCTCATGCAGATAGTCATGGAAATATGATTTGGTTGGATGCTTGGAGAAAGAAGGTAGGTGTTTATTACTCTGCTGATAATGCTGAGAACAGAGATTTCTCACTTTTAGGTAAGTCAGCATTAAAACAGAGAGGGACTATTCCTTCTGCGAAGATGAAAGGTCTTGATAAAGAGGTATCCAGGGTGGTATTTGGTTGTGATAACCAATCAGGAAGTGATCACGCTTTTGCTATGTTTGATCATTACTTCTCTTTAGGAGGAAATACATTTGATACGGCCTATATATATAACAACGGCAAGAGCGATGTTTATTTGGGAAGGTGGATGAATCATCGAGGTTTAAGAGATGAAGTAGTTGTGCTTGGAAAAGGAGCGCATACTCCAGATTGTTATCCGCATTTAATTAGGCCGCAACTAGAAGAATCCTTAGATAGGCTTAAAACTGACTTTTTAGATATTTATTGCTTACATCGAGATAATTTAGAGGTGCCTGTTGGCGAATTTATAGATGCTTTACATGAATTAAGAGAAGAAGGTTTAATAAGATTAATAGGAGCTTCCAACTGGTCTCTTTCAAGATTCTCAGAATCAATTGCTTATTCTGAAACATCAGGCAAAGATTCTTTTAGTCTATTAAGTAATAACTTCAGTCTGGCTAGGATGTTGGAGCCTGTATGGCCTGGCTGTGAAAGTTGTTCTGAAGATGATTTCAAAGAGTATTTAAAAGAAAAACAAATTGCTATTTTCCCTTGGTCAAGTCAGGCAAGAGGATTTTTTCTTGATAGGCAAGAGTTTGAAGGTTCTTTACATATAGCGAACCCTAATCAGCAAGAACAAAATAGAGTGTGGTCGAATATAGATAATCTTGAAAGGAAGAAAAGATGTTTTTCTTTAGCTAAGGAAAAAAGAGTTGAACCAATAGAACTAGCTTTGGCTTTTGTATTGAATCAAGATTTTCCTACTTTTCCATTAATTGGCCCTAGAAATTTCTTTGAAACTAGGAGTTCTCTTAAATCGTTACAAATAAGGTTAAGTACAGACGAAAGGGATTGGCTAGATCTTAAGGTTAATTAATTTAACTTCTCTAAAATGCTGAAGAAGTTGTGGCTGAAAGAATTTCTATCCAATAACCATCTGGGTCTTTTATAAATGCCAAGCCTTTCATACTTCCATCATCTGGTTTTTTTACAAATTCAATTCCTAGTTCTTCAAATCTATTACAAGCGGCATAAACATCAGGACCTGTTATACCTATATGGCCAAACCCTCTTGGGTCCGAGTTACCATCATGGTAACTAAAAGAATCATCATTCTCAGTCCCCCAATTATGTGTAAGTTCAATCATGGCCTTTTGAGAGAAAGCATATTCTGCTCTTTTTTGAGGTTCATCGGGTACAGGTTCATCTTCTTTCCGTAAATAACCAAGAAAAAAGAGGGTAAACTCCATACTGGGAAAATCTAACTTTTTTATAAGAGTCATTCCCAATACATTTACATAAAAATCTAATGAAATATCTGGGTCCTTTATCCTCATCATTGTCTGATTCATGATGAACTCTTCAGTTCCTTCAGCTTTGGGCTTATCAAGTTCTTTAATTGTCATATTAGTAACTTCCTCTAAGTAGTTATTCTAAAAATATGTATAAGAATAAAATACTTATTTCAATTTATCTAGCTACATCACCTGTAAAACATGTTAATTGCGCTTTCAGTAATATAAACTTACATTTATAGTAAAGTAATAAACTTATAGTTAAGGCAATTTAAACAAAAATAAAGGAGAAAATTATGAGTACAGGACATCAAGAACAAATTAAAGGAAGAGACGTTCACATAGACGATATTGAATGGAAGGACCATCCACAACCATTCGCAGAAGGGGGAATTAGATGGAAATTATTAAATGTATCGCCTGAGATGGGATCTTGGACGGCAATATATGATTGTCCAAAAGGTTCTTATTTTGCACCACATATTCACATAGGGCCTGGAGAATATTTCCTGACCAAAGGCAAAATGAATGTTAGAGGCGGAAAAGGAGAAGGTGGAGCTTCTGCCGAAGCTCCCGCGTATGGATATGAGCCTTGTAACGCACAACATGACCAAACCATTTTCTTAGAAGACAGTGAATTCTATATGACCTTCCTAGGCCCACTTAATTTTATTGATGAAGAAGGTAATACCGTTGCGCTATTTACTTGGCAAGATGTGCAAGGTGCTTGGGAAGCTAGTTAGTACATAAGAATTCTTTTAGATTCTTTATCTTAATCTCTTTTAGGGGAGGGATTTTCAGTGGCTTTGAAAAAAAAAGTTTTAGAAGATTTACAGGTTTTTCTACCTAAGAAAGCCTTCTTAGTTGATGAACAGGTTTCTAATAGAAAAGCAGGAGGCTTGCACACTGAAGAGGCTATTCAAGCTGAAATAATAGTAAGGCCAGAGTCGACAGAAGAAGTATCAAAAATTCTTTCAGTTTGTAATCAAGCTGGGCAGCCAGTCATAGTTCATGGCGGCTTAACTGGATTAGTATACGGAACTAGAACTTCCCCTGATCAATTAATTCTTTCTCTCGAAAGAATGAACAACATAGAAGAGATAGACCCTATTGGTAGGACACTAACCTGTCAATCCGGTGTTACTTTACAAAATATTCAAGAAAAAGCTGAATCAGAGAATATGATTTTTCCTCTTGATTTAGGGGCCAGAGGATCTTGCTCTATAGGCGGAAATATTTCAACGAATGCAGGCGGTAATAGAGTTATACGGTATGGCATGACACGCGATTCAGTCCTTGGTATTGAAGCAGTTACTTCAGATGGAACTATTTTGTCTTCTATGAACAGAATGATCAAAAATAATGCAGGTTATGATCTAAAACAACTATTCATTGGGACAGAAGGAACGCTAGGAATTGTAACTAGATGTGTACTTAGATTAAGAGAAGCTCCGATAAGTCAAAATACAGCTTTAGTGGGAATTGAAAACTTTCCTTCCATAATTACTTTTTTAAAACACATAGACTCGGGTCTAGGAGGCAATATGAGTGCCTTTGAAGTTATGTGGAAAGAATTTTATGAGATGGTCACCAATTCCTTAGACGAAAAATCTTTGCCTCTTAAAAAAAACATTCCTTACTATGTGTTAGTTGAATCCATGGGTTCAGACCAAGTAAAAGATGAAGAGCACTTTGAATCACTATTACAGAAAGCTCTAGAAGACTCAGTAATAGTAGACGCGGTTCTAGCTAAATCAGAAAAAGAGAGAAAGGCTTTATGGGCTTTTCGGGATGATGTTGAAAAACAAGCACAGTATGGCCCTACTGTTATGTTTGATGTCAGTTTGCCTATTAATGAAATGGAAGAGTATGTTTCCAAGGTTGATTTGAATTTACAAAAATACTGGAAAGATTTCCACCATATTGTTTGGGGTCATCTTGCTGATGGTAATTTGCATTTAGTAGTAGGTACGGGAGATCTAGAATCAGATACCATTAAAAAGATTGAGAATTCAGTCTATGAACCTTTAGAGTTTATAGGTGGATCTATTTCTGCTGAACATGGTATAGGGCTGGAAAAAAAACCTTATCTTCATTTAAGTAGAAGTGAAGCAGAGATCAACTACATGAAAGCTCTAAAAGATACTTTTGATCCTAAAGGCATTCTAAATCCAGGATTAATTTTTTAAATACTAAATATGGTATCTAAAGTAAAAACTTACCCAGTCTTCAATAAAGTTGAAAGAGAGAATTGGGAAGACCAAATGGGAAAAAATTACCTAAAAGCAGGTAATTTAAGGAAGACTAATAAAGACAGAATTAAATTTGATCTAAATATAGGAGAAATTGGGGAACTTAGAGTTGTTGAAAGTACGGCAGAGCCATGTGAACTTTATGTAAATTCTGACTATCAAAGTAAATCAGCTAGTACGGGTGTCTTAGAAGAATTTCTTGTAGTTTCAGGCTCTATTGAAGTCTTTTTTGAAAATACAACTTATAAACTTAAAAAAGGAGACATACTAATATACGATAATACAAACCCTCCTAAAAAATTTAAGATAACCAAAGAAGCCCATGTTATTAACTTTTATATGCCTTTGTCACTGGTTAAAAGCTGGATCCCTAGAATATACGATAAGCTGGAAAGTAAACTTATAAGTCCACCCAGTAAGTCAGCTGAATTGTTAGCTGAGTATTTAAAACTTTTAGCTCAGTTTGCAATAGAAAGCAAAAAAAGTTCGCCAACTTATAGACCTAAAGCCATTATTCCATTGATTATGGCAAACCTTTCAATGTTAGTTTTTGCTTTAGCTGATTTAGAGGAAGATAAACCTTCAAGAATAAAAGATATACAGCTTGATTCAGCAAAACAATTTATGTTGGTGCATGTCTCTGACTCAGATGTCTCACCATCATTAATAGCAAAAGAAATGGGTATTTCAGTTCGTTATCTGCATTGGCTTTTTAAGCAGTCAGATGAAACAGTTACTCAATACTTAACTAGAAAAAGAATAGAGTTAGCGCAACTATTATTAACCAGCTCTTCTAAATCCTTGTACAGTGTTACGGAAGTTGCTTTTATGTGCGGGTTTAATGACAGTACACATTTTAGTAGAAGATTTAAGCAGCAAGTAGGCATTTCTCCTTCTATTTACAGAACTCAAAATTTTACCGGACCAAATTAATTAAAAAAGGATAGAAAAAGTACATATTTTTTCTTTCAGGCCCCAATCTTGGTCTATTTGCTTTTTTTAACAAAGCAATTTGCACTTTTCTACATGTTTTATACAGAGAAATAAATAGAATCCTTCTAGTTAATTTTTACCCCAAAAATTAGTAAGGAGACCCTCTTTTTGTAAAGGAGGGTCATTTCTTTTAGGAGATCTTAAAAAAACTACCTTACCTATAAAGTAACTACGATTTCTTACCTTCATGATCAAATAGACTTGCGCTATAAGTAAGGTAATTTTTAGCTCTATTTGGCATTTTTCTAAATAAGAATCGCATTTTGCATGTTTTTTATGATCACAAAAGGGGAGATCAATATGAATAAGTTTTACAAACTGAATATAAGTTTGGTTTCAGCTATCTGTTTATTAACCTTTCCCAGTCTCTATTCTTCAGAATCTGAAGCAGCTGATGATGCTGTTGATGAAATAGTAGTAACTGCCAGGAAAAGAGAGGAAAGTCTTTTAGATATTCCTGAATCCGTTCAAGCTATAGGAGGAGCGGATATCGTTAGACAAAATATTAAGAGCCTGGAAGATGTAGGTTTTTTGATACCTAGTCTTAATTTATCAACAAGAGCGGACGGATTTCCGAATGTTTCAATAAGAGGATTAGGGTCTTTTGGAAATACTCAAGGAGTCGGCTTTTACTTAGATGATGTACAAGTTTTTTCTGATGCCTCATCTAGATTTGGAGACTTAGACAGAATTGAGGTACTTAAAGGTCCTCAAGGAACTCTTTATGGAGGAAGC
>JAKUUL010000024.1 GCA_022447025.1 SAR86 cluster bacterium
TAGAGGATGTATAAGAACCAAGAACATTGCCATCTAATTCTCTCCAGATTTCACTTAGAATATTCTTATCAGATGTTTTTTCTTCATCAATTATTAAAACATTGTTACTTCCATTGTTTTTTGCGTGCTCCAGAAGACTTCTATATTCCTTTTTCTTATTTAAATTTAATACAACCTGAGATTGTTGATTAGTTCTAAGAAAACCTGCTGCATCTATTAAAACAGTTTTAAGTTTTAAAATATTGTTTAGACAAATATTATCTAAGCTGCTCCACAATTCTTCTGTTAAAAAAACAATTAAAGTGGTCTTATACCTCTGCTTTAAATCACAATTATTTTTATTGAATTCTTCAATATTTATAAAGCTTATTTGTGGTGAGTAATTTATTTGTTTCTTAAAATAATAATAATTAACTGATAGGCCGCTTATGAACTCTTTCTCTTTAAGACCCTCCGTATCAAAGAGTAAAACATTAATACTTTCAGGAAGTTTTGTTGGGTCATAAGAAATCTCTGGTTTCTCAATTGCAATGACTTTATTTGAATCGAATGTATTATTAGGGATATTAGTACTGCAACCTATGAACAAGATTAAATTTGCACTAATTATTAAAAATTTATAGAAATAACTCACTATGCCTAAGAATACTAAATTTGGAGCCTTGTATATAGTGGCTACACCAATAGGAAACTTAGAAGATATTTCCAGGAGAGGCTTAATGACTTTAGGTAAAGTTCATTTATGTGCTGCTGAAAATACTAAAAACTCAAAAAAACTCTTGAAAAAGTACAACTTAAGCACACCATTAGTTTCTTACCATAAGTATTCAGAAGGGAGTAAATTAAATTTTTTAATTTCTACTTTAAAGTCAGGAGAGGATGTTGGTTTAATAAGTGATGCTGGTACTCCTCTCATTTCAGATCCAGGTTATTTACTAGTTAATAAAGCTCTCGAAGAAGGCATAAAAGTGATACCTATTCCAGGTCCTTCCTCCTTAATAGCGGCTTTAAGTGTTTCTGGTATGCCTTTAGATAAATTTATTTTTTATGGTTTTCCACCCAAAAAAAAGAAAGCTCTTGAAACCTTTTTAGAAAAATTAGATATGTCTGATAAGACTTCAATAATTTTTGAAACTAAGTTGAGAATTATTGGTTTCTTAGAGGCCTTAGCTGAAATAAACCCAAATAGAGAAATTTTCGTAGCAAGGGAGATGACAAAGTTACATGAAAGCTTCTATAGAGGAAGTGTAGTTAAAGTAATAGAGGAATTATCTTCACAAAAGAATGCCTTGAGAGGAGAATTTGTTTTAGTCATAGGCAGTAATAAAAAAACAATATCAGAAGACTTTTTAAGCAAAGAACAAGAAAAAGTAATTCAAGTTCTTTTAAAAAGTATGAAAAAAAATGAAGCTCTTAACCTAGCTTCTAAGTCTTTTGGTATAAAAAAGAACTCACTTTATAAACTTTTACTCAAAGAAAATTAATTTTTCATCTTTTAAAAGTATATACTCCGCTTGAGCTGGCTTGATAATCGCTCTTTATAGAGAGAGGAAAGTCCGGGCTCCTAAGGGCAAGAAGCCAGGTAATACCTGGGAGGCGCGAGCCTACGGAAAGTGCAACAGAAAATATACCGCCTAAATATTTTAGGTAAGGGTGAAAAGGTGCGGTAAGAGCGCACCGCTTAGCTGGTAACATCTTTGGCAATGCAAACCCCTTCTGGAGCAAGACCAAATAGAGGTTCTATAGTGTGCCCTCACTGGACCTGGGTAGGTTGCTTGAGCTCTTCGGTGACGTAGAGCCTAGATGAATGATTATCCTAGACAGAACCCGGCTTATAGGCCAGCTCAACCTTCAAATTCTTCAATTTTTTTTTCAAACTTTTTCCTAATTCTAGTTTTGGGAAGATAGGTTAATTTATTAGTGTATTTAATGGTTGAGAATAGCTAGTAATTGTTAATAAAGTGTGTCAAAGTGTGTCAAAGTGTACTGAAAGGTAACACTTTATTAGCTTTTTTCTTAAAAAAACAAAGAAAAGTGACTTTAAGTATATATGGATCTAGCTTTCTTACCTTAGATGTAAAAGGGAGGATAGTTATACCTGCAAGGTATCGTGATCTTTTAAGACAAAGCTGCGAAGGCACTATAGCAGTGACTAAGGACCCTCAATATCCTTCTTTGCTTATCTATCCTGGAAGGTTATGGAAAGAAATTGCATCTAAGTTTGAAGCCTTAGGCGGATTAAATCAAAAGACTAGGTCTATGCAGTGGAAAATCTTAGGAAATGCAGCTGTGACTGATTTTGAAGTTTCAGAAAGAATGCTATTACTAATTCCTCAGTTATTAAGGGACTTTGCCGGACTTCAGGCAAAAAAACAGGTAGCTCTCATAGGAATGGGCTCAAAATTTGAATTATGGAATATAGATAACTGGAAAAAGAAAGAATCGGGATTACAAGTTGAGGGAGAAGATTTACTCTCTGACCTACCTCCTTCTTTAGAGGAGATCCCCTTTTGAGGGATCATGGAGTCCATGAGGCTGTTATGGTAGATCAAGTTATCAATAACCTCATAGCAGACAAAAAAGGCAACTATGTCGACTGTACTTTTGGTTTAGGAGGACATGCCTTTGCTATCTTAAAAAAATTAGATTCTGAAGCTAAACTGACAGGAATAGATAGAGATTCGGAATCTCTATTGAAAGCAAATGAAGTCTTAGAAAAGGATAAAAGATTTTCTTTTATTAATGATAAATTCGGAAATATACAAAGTCATTTTGATCCTAAGAGTTTGGATGGCATTTTAGTTGATTTAGGAATCTCTTCTAATCAACTTGATAATCCTGAAAGAGGTTTTAGTTTTCAGCTTAAAGGTCCTTTGGATATGAGAATGAGTCAGTCTGATAAAGTTTCAGCTGAAACATGGATAAACAAGTCAACCAAGGAAGAGATAGCTAAAGTACTATGGGAAGTAGGAGAAGAACGTCATTCAAGAAAAATATCTGACTCTATCTGCAGGGAAAGAGATCTAAGTCCAATAAATACTACTCAGCGATTATCTGAGATTATTCTTGCTTCAAAGCCAAGGAGATCTAAAAAACATCCTGCTACTAATGTTTTTAGAGCTATCAGGATGGAAGTAAATTCAGAGTTACAGGAATTACAAAGTCTACTTGTTTCAGCTGGGAAGCTCCTAAAAGAAGGTGGAAGATTGGCTGTGATAAGTTTCCACTCTTTAGAAGATAGGATTGTAAAAAGATTTGTACAAGGAAAAAGTCTTGAGGGACAAAATTTTTCTTTTAAAAAAGTAGGACCTAAGCACTTTAAGCCTAGCCAGGAAGAGGTAATAAGAAATCCCAGAAGTAGAAGTGCTATTTTGAGGATTGTGGAGAAGGTTGCTTAAAATGTTGGAAGCAAGAAAAACTTCAATTATTTCAAGTCTTGTTTTTGGACTTATGGTCAGTTCAATTTACTTAGTTGCTCAGGTTTATGATTTCCGAGTAACTTTTTCTGAAAAAGATAAAGTTAATAATAAATACGAAAGCCTTTCTTTCAAATTTAATCTTTTATTAAACGAAGTTGAATATTTTAGAAATCAATTAACTATCAGAAAAGTTGCTACTGAAAAGTTAGGTATGCGTTCGCCAAGTTTGAATGATCAGATACTCGTTACAAAGGAAAGCTCAAAAAAATGAAATTAGTTTTTATCATATTACTTTTTCTATCTTTAGGGTGTTCAAATCATATGGAAGATGAAAATTCGAAAGATATCAATATTTTTATTTCTTCAGACCATAAAATTTTGTCAAACCCTGAGCTGATAAGAGAAAAGTTCTTGAATTTATTAAACGATCAAGAATTAGATTTTAACCTCTTAACTAATGAGTTCTATAAAAACACTTGGGTATATGCTTTTCAAAGTAAAAAAAGATGGCCTAATCGTTATGATATCAATGTTAAAGAACATCAACCCATTGCTAAGTGGGGTGAAAAAAACTATTTAACTCACTCTGGAATGTTGATTAACCCTTCAATCAATGATTCTTCTGTGCATTTGGTTGTTTTAAAAGGAAAAGAATCCGAAAAGTTTCTTCTTCTTGATATTTCCAGGCAGATTCAGAATCAATTAAATAGATATAACGAAACTATAAAAGAAGTAAATTTAAGCTCTGCAGGAGTTCTGTTGATTTCTACAGAAAAAGGTGCAGAACTTGTTTTTACTAAAGGGGATTTCCGGGAACAGCTTGAACGTCTCGAGGATTTCATCTCGTTCGAGCTGTTCTCAGGAAAACTTAATAATATCAGAAACATGGATTTTAGATACAAGAACGGGATTTCAGTTCTTTTTAGTTAAAGAAAGGAGAAAGTATGAACGGAATTAATCAAAGTGAAATGCTAGTTGGTCTTGATATAGGTACCTCAAAAGTAGTAGCAGTTGTGGCTGAAATAACCCCTGAAGATAATATAGAGATAATTGGTCTGGGTACACAACCTTCCCGAGGTTTAAGAAACGGCGTTGTTGTTGATATTGAATCCACTACTCAAGCGATAAAAAAATCAATTCAAGAAGCTGAATCTATGGCTGGATGTCATATTAGTTCATGTTATGTAGGAATTTCTGGAAGTCACATCAGAGGTTTAAACTCAGAAGGAGTTGTACCAATCAAAGATGGCGAAGTTAAGTATGGAGACGTAGACAGAGTTATTGAAACAGCTCAAGCTATGGCTATACCTGCAGACCAGAAACTACTTCACGTTCTACCTCGGGACTACATAATTGACAAACAAGATGGCATTAAAGAGCCATTAGGTATGGCAGGTGCTCGACTTGAAGCTAAGGTACATCTTGTTACTTGTAGTGAAAACTCTTCACAAAATATTCATAAATGCGTTACTGCATGTGGGTTGGACATTGAAGCTTTTGTGCTAGAACAGCTAGCCTCTAGTTATTCTGTTTTAACTCATGATGAAAGAGAACTAGGAGTTTGTTTAATAGATATTGGTTGTGGGACTACTGATGTAGCTGTATTCACTGATGGCTCTATCTCCTATACAGATGTAATTCCTATAGCTGGAGATCACGTAACTCATGATATTGCAGAAGCTTTGAGAACACCGCCTTCTCAAGCTGAAGATATAAAACAAAGATATGGATGTGCTGTTAGTTCCTTAACTAAATCTGATGAAATGATGATGGTACCTGGTATGGGAGGAAGGCCAGAAAGAGAACTTTCACGGCAAGCATTAGCAGATGTACTTGAACGAAGATATGTAGAGATTTTTAGCATGGCTCAACAAAAGCTAAGTTTGAGTGGTTTTGAGTCTTTAATTCCTGCTGGTGTGGTTATTACTGGAGGAGCTGCCAAAGTTGAAGGAGCAGTAGAACTTGCAGAAGAAGTTTTTCATGCCCCAGTTAGATTAGGTTCTCCTAATACTGTAGGCGGATTTAATGAAGTCATCCACAATCCTGTTTATGCCACTTCAGTTGGGCTGCTTCTTTATGGGCATAAACAAATGCAAGAGGATCATATGAACTACATCCATCGGGACAAAAATATATTAAATAGATTATCAAGGTGGTTCGGAGGAAATCTTTAAATTTATTAAGGAGAAAAGAAATGAGTGAATGGGAAATAGTCGAAGAAAATAAGGGCAATGCGATTATTAAAGTTATTGGAGTCGGTGGCGGCGGAGGCAATGCCGTTCAACACATGGTTGAAGGGGGTATCAATGGTGCCGATTTCATATCAATCAATACTGATAAACAAGCATTAGATAAAAATAAAGCACCCAATAAATTTATTCTTGGAATGGAAATTACTGATGGGTTAGGTGCAGGAGCTGATCCAGATATAGGCAGAGAAGCTGCACTTGAAGATAGGGATAGATTGAGAGAAATGTTGAAAGGAACTGATATGGTATTTGTAACTGCTGGAATGGGCGGTGGGACAGGTACTGGAGCAGCTCCAATTGTTGCTCAAGTTGCTAAAGAGCTTGGTATATTAACCGTTGCTGTTGTGACTAAACCATTTGAACTTGAAGGGTCAAAGCGAATGAAGATAGCGAAAGAAGGTATAAAGGAGCTAGTAGAGGAAGTAGATTCTCTTATAACAATACCCAATCAGAAGTTACTTGAAGTATTAGGAGAAGATTGTGCAATGATAGAAGCTTTTAAAGAAGCCAATGATGTATTGGCAGGAGCTGTTCGAGGAATATCAGACATTATCATGTGCCCTGGGTTAATAAATGTGGATTTTGCTGATGTAAAAACTGTGATGTCAGAAAGAGGCACAGCAATGATGGGAACAGGCATTGGTTCAGGACCTGATAGAGCAAGAATTGCAGCAGAGAAAGCAGTAGAAAGTAAATTATTAGAGGATATCAGTCTTAAGGATGCAAAAGGGGTGCTTGTAAATATTACGGCTGGTACCGAAATCACTTTAGGAGAAATTAGAGCAGTGGGTGATTGCATAGAAAACTTTGCGGACAAAGATGCAATTATTGTCACTGGTACGGTAATTGATGAAAAAGTAGGAAATGAGTTAAAGGTGACAGTTATAGCTACTGGTTTGGGCGCCGTAGGTTCTGCTCATAAGGCAATAAATATCTCAACTGCTAAGGTAAAAGAGTCTTCAGAAAGAGTTCCTTTGCCTTTAAGTGATGCAGCAAAACAACTTTTAGAAAATCCACCTTCTGTTGAAAAGGTTCCAGATAAAAAGAAAAAGGAAAAAAAGGAAGAAGAGTTTCTTGATATTCCTTCTTTTGTCAGAACCCAATTAGACTAAATTATTATTGAATGACTTCTGGAGTAGTAAATTATTCTGGAAGATCTTTCTTTATCCAGCTTGTTTTCCTTGCTTGCTTTTTACTCTTACTTTCGAGACTGATATACATTCAAGTTTTCCAGGATGATTTCATAAAAAAACAACTTGATTCAAGAATTGCCCTGGAAAGTCATATCCTTTCTAAAAGAGGAAAAATTCTAGATAGAAATGACAGATTATTGGCAGTAGATGTGACTGGTTACACAGTTATTGCTGATTTAAGTCTTTTTAATCCAAGCAGTAATCAGATTAAGGTTTTAGGTTCCATATTTCCAATTACTGAAGAAAAGATACAAAGAATTCTAAAGAAAAAAGGTCATGTTGAGATTGTTCGACATATAAGTGAAGAAAAGAAAATAGAAGTCGAATCTCTAAATATTCAAGGATTATTTTTTAAGCGAAACCTTCAAAGAAGTTATCCCCAAAGAGAGGTCAGTTCTCATGTGGTAGGTATCACTGATATAGACAGGAAGGGTATTCAAGGTAGTGAGTTGGTTTTTAATAAAATATTAAAAGGTAAGGATGGAGAATTTATTGGTTTCAAAAGCCCCATAGGTGCTATAGGAGGGGAAAGAAAGTCACCCACTCAGGGAGTGGATTTAAAGTTGACAATTGATGTGCGCTTACAATCTATTTCACATCATGAGTTAAAAAAAGCAGTTGAAAAATATGAAGCTGAATCTGGAAGTATTGTAATCATAGATCCCAAAACAGCCGAGATTCTGTCTTTAAGTAATTACCCAACTTTTAATCCTTCGAATAGAAAAGGGATTCAAGATCTTAGTGTTTTTAGAAATAGAGCAACCGTTGATGTTTTTGAACCAGGTTCAGTAGTTAAACCTATTGCAATGGCGGCTATCTTAAAATCAAAGAAAGTTGATATGGAAGCAAGAATCAATACTTCTCCAGGATGGATAGAATACGAAGGGTATAAAACCAGTGACTTCAGAGATTATGGAAATTTAACTTTATCCGGGATTATCTCTCATTCAAGCAATGTTGGAATGGTGAAGTTGTGCAGAGATCAACAGCCTGAAAATCTGCTTGGAGTATTTTCAGATTTTGGAATAGGCGCACAACCCGTAAATATTTTAATACCTTCTAGAGAAGGATTCTTACCACAAGCATCTGCTATGAGTAAAAGAGATAAAGTAAGTTCTTGTTATGGATATGGAATTTCTATGACCGCCATACAACTAGCCCAAGCTTATCAAGTATTTGCCAATGAAGGTGTCTATAAAGAATTAAACCTTTTTTATGATGAAGCTTTAACCAGTCCAAAGCCAGATAAAAAAGTTCTTGCAGAGAGTACAGTTAGTTTAATTAATTCTATGTTAATTGAAGCTGTAAACTCCAAATCAGGGACTGCCAAAAAAGCTAGAATAGAGGGTAGGGTAGTGGCTGGTAAAACGGGAACAGCAGAAAAAGAAAGAAATGGACAAACTAGTTACTCTGCTAGTTTTGCCGGATTTGTTCCGGCTAAAAACCCCTCTCTTTTGGCTGTTATCGTTTTACATGGAATAACAAATGATACTCATTCAGGAGGTTCCGTTGCAGCTCCGCTTTTTTCTAAAGTGTTAGGTCAGTCTATACATGTTTTAGAATCAGGAACTTAATGAAACAGATTTCTTCTAACTCAATTCATTTAGGCGATCTCTTATCGGGACTAACGAAAGAGAATCTAGGTAATTTCAAAAATCTTTTAATCAAAGGAATTAGTTTAGATAGCAGGCAAATCGGTGAAGGCTTTCTTTTTTGCGCTCTTACTGGCGAAAAAGCTAATGGAAATCATTTTATTGAAGAAGCTTTTAAAAAAGGGGCAGTATTTTGCTTAACTGACAGTAAAGAGTCTGTATTGCACCTGACAGGTTCAAACTTGGATCCAAATATTCTTTATTTAAAAGATTTAAAAAAAAATCTAGGTGTTATTAGTTCAAGGTTATTTAATGATCCATCTAAAAACCTTGAGACATTTGCAGTAACAGGCACTAATGGAAAAACTTCATGTGTAGAATTGATTTCTCAAATAGCACAATTAATTGATTATCAATGCGGGTATATCAGTACCATTGAAGTTTCTTTTGATGGAAAAGCTGTTAATCATTCATCTCTTCTAACCACACCCGATCCAATTAGTTTACAAAGATATTTTCACCAGATGGTAAAAGAAAATACTCAGCAGGTGGCTTTTGAAGTATCTTCCCACGGACTTGATCAACATCGTGTAGATGGTACTTCTATAGATACAGCAATTTTGACTAGTTTTTCTCAAGATCACTTGGATTATCATAAAAATTTTAAAAATTATAAAAAAGCTAAAAAAAAGCTTTTCTATGAACTTAAACCTAAAAATATAATCTTAAATACTGACAACATATTGGGAAAGGAAATATATAAGGATCTTCAAACTACAAACAAATCTTGTTCTTTTTTTTCAGTTTCTAGTGAGGTAGGCGCTGATTTTAAATATTCCTTTTCAAGATCAACAAATAGATATATTGATGTAAATCTTAATACTCCCAAGAAAAACGTAAAATTTTCATTAAATACGATCTCGCGACCATTGGCCTCAAATGCTGTATGTGCAGTAGCTGCTTTGATTTCTAGGGGTTTTGATTTAGATAAAGTTTATCCAAAATTAAAAGATTTAAAATTTCCAAAAGGAAGAATGGACTTAATCAATTTAAGTAAGAAAGATATGTGTTTTATAGATTACGCCCACACTCCTGAAGCGCTAGAGACTTCTCTAATTGAGTTAAAAGATGCTTATAAGGAACATAAACTTTGGTGTATTTTTGGTTGCGGAGGAGAAAGAGATAAAGATAAAAGACCAAAAATGGGAAAAATTGCTGAATCACTATCTGATTTTTTATTAGTTACTAATGACAATCCAAGATCTGAGAATGAATTAGATATTATTAAAGATATTAGAAAGGGTATAAAAAATAAGAAAGAGGTTAAATTTATATCGAGTAGGAAAGAAGCTATCTCTTACTGTCTGAATAAAATTAAAGCTAGTGGTGAAAGTAATATTCTTCTAATTTCTGGTAAAGGACATGAAGAGTATCAAGATATCTTGGGCAAAAGAATCAAATTTAGCGACCATCAACAAGTAAAGGATTTTCTTAAAGATGTCTAAAAATAAAAATGATTTATCTCTATCGACGATAGCTAAAGAATTAGATATACAACTAGTAGGAGGTACTGGAAAGGAGACTTTTAATGGCATAAGCATTGATTCCAGAACTCTAGAACCAAATGATATATTTGTAGCTCTAAAGGGGCCTTCAAATGATGGTCATGATTATCTAATAGAAGCAAAAGAGAAAGGTGCAATAGCCCTTGTGGTAGAAAAAGATATTTCCATAGATAAACCTTACATTCTAGTTAAAGACTGCTATAAATTCTTAGATCATTTAGCTAAATATCAAAGAGATATATTCACCGGAAAGGTCATTGGGTTGACTGGAAGTAATGGTAAAACAACCACCAAAGAAATTATTTATAGCATGCTTCAAAAAGATGGATGCCATAAAACTAAAGGCAATAAAAATAACCATATAGGAGTGCCATTAACATTATCCTCACTTTCGAACGATTATAAGTATGCAGTTATAGAGATTGGCACTAACTCCCCAGGAGAAATAAGTAACTTATCGTCTAAAGTTGAGCCTGATGTTGCCTTGATACTAAATGCAGCAGCTTCTCATCTAGAAAAATTAGATTCAGTGGAGAAAGTAGCACAAGAAAAAAGTTGCATTCTAGAGCATTTACACAAAGACGGCATTGCCGTATTGCCTCGCGACTCAGAGTTCTTTTTTTATTGGAAAGAAAGAAGTGAGGGTAGGAGAATTATTTCGTTCGGGTTTCATCAAGACTCTGATATCCGTTTGAGTAATATTCGAAGAGACCTATTAAAAAACGAAATTTCTTTTGACATAAATTATGCTGAGAAGTCTATTAGATGTTTTATGAAAGGAATTGCCACACATAACTGTTTGAATGCTACTGGTGCTCTATCTGTTTGCCATGCTCTTAATATAGACCTTGAACCAGCGAGTGTTAATTTAAGCAACATAGCTTTTCCTAAGAGAAGAATGGAAGTAAAAAAAGCTCTAAAAGATTCAGTTCTTATAGATGATTCCTATAATGCCAACCCAGAGTCTATGAAGAAGTCTTTAGATGTTTTAGGTGATATGCATGGAAAGAATAGGATTTTTATTGCAGGAGAAATGGGTGAATTAGGTAAACAAGAGGAAAATTACCATGTTGAGATTTGTGAATATGCTCTAGGAAAGGTTGAAGAATTCTTATGTATAGGTGATTTATGGAAAGAAGGTTTAAAGCATATTTCTGATATTGGAATCAAGTTTTCTTCTAAAGATAAATTATTAGAATACTTGAACACTAAATTGACTAAAGACTCTATAATTTTGGTTAAAGGTTCTAGGTCCACAGGTATGGATTACATTTCTGATAAATTAAAGGTTTAAGTGTTAGCTGAATTATTAAATTTCTTTTCTGATAGTTATGGGCCATTGAGGGTCTTCGACTACTTATCCTTTCGAGCTATATTTGCAACACTAACTGCTTTATTAGTTTCATTAATTTTAGGACCAAGATTCATAAATAAAATGCAAGCTATTGAGGTAGGTCAAGTTATAAGAGAAAAAGGACCTGCAACTCATCTATCAAAGAAGGGAACCCCCACTATGGGAGGAACACTGATTTTAGCATCTATATTTATTAGCACGATATTATGGGGTGATCTAGAGAATAGGTATTTATGGGTAGCTTTAGGTGTAACAACGTTATTTGGCGCTTTAGGATGGGTAGATGATCTGTACAAGTTACGATTCGAGTCAAGTAAGGGCCTTTCCCCTTTAGCTAAGCTCTTTTGGCAAAGTTTAATAGCCTTAACAGCTGTTATTTTTCTTTTTTATAGCTCAGAAAATATAAGTGAAACAAGTTTCATTGTTCCATTTTTCAAAAATATATCTATACCCTTGGGTTTTGGTTTTATTCTTCTTTCTTATCTTGTAATTATAGGGTCAAGCAATGCAGTTAATCTTACAGACGGACTAGACGGCCTGGCTATTCTTCCATGTGTAATGGTTGCGGGTGGATTAGGTCTCATAGGATATGCTGCAGGTAATACTATTTATGCTGAATACTTAAATATTCCTTTTCTTCCTGGAACAGGTGAGATGTTAATCTTTTGCGGTGCTTTGGTAGGTTCAGGCATTGGGTTTCTTTGGTATAACACCTATCCTGCCCAAGTCTTTATGGGAGATGTAGGTTCTCTAGCATTAGGTGCTGCCCTAGGCGTCGTCGCAGTAATAATCAGGCATGAATATGTATTGTTAATAATGGGAGGTGTTTTCGTTGTGGAAACTCTTTCAGTTATTGTACAGGTCACTTCTTTTAAATTAACTGGAAAGAGAGTTTTTAAAATGGCTCCAATCCATCACCATTACGAGCTTAAGGGGTGGCCCGAGCCCCGAGTCATCGTTAGATTCTGGATAATTACTTTTATGTTAGTTTTAATTGGACTAGTAACTCTAAAACTTAGATAAATTCTGGGTGGAGTAAAATTTATGCATCTTATTCTAGGTTTCGGTGCAACTGGAGCCTCTTACTTGAGGTATCTAAATAAAAAAAATATATCTGCATTAATCATGGATTCCAGAGATAGACCTTCTGGTTTATCGGAATTCGATAATCTAAACAATGATAATTTTCTTCTCGGTAAATTTGATGTGGGAGTTTTAGATCAAGTAAATACAATTTTAGTTAGTCCTGGCATAGATTATGGAAACGAGATACTTGTAGCCGCTAGAAAAGAAGGAATTAAAATTCTTACTGACATAGAAATTTTTACAAAAGAATCTAAATCAAAAAAAATATTTATAACTGGGACGAATGGAAAGACCACTGTTGTTTCCATGATTGGGCATGTACTTAACAATATTTATGAAACTGAAGAAGTTGTTTGCAGTGGTAATATCGGAACTCCCGTTTTAGATACACTTAATAAAAAACAAGACGTATCTATTGTAGAACTTTCAAGCTTTCATCTTGAACACATCAAGAATCTAAAATCTGATATTGGAGTTTTGTTAAATGTTGAACAAGACCACTTAGATCGGCACCATTCTTTTGAAAGCTACAAAAAAGTAAAGGAAAAAGTACTTTTTGGCTGTTCTGTAGGTCTTACTGTAAAAGAGATTTTATTATCAATAGACTCTATTGGAGAACAAATATTCAGTTTTGAAGACTTAACTAAACCTTTTGAAAAGGAAATTTATAATTTATTCAAAAATAAATGGCCTCATCATGAAATATTAAATATTCAAGCTGTTTTAAGTGTTGTATTAGTTTTTGAAGCTTTAAAAAATAAAAAAGCCTCAAGCGAAGTACTGGTTGAGCAGCCTGATTTAATAAATAAATGCGTTGAGGCCTTAATAACTTTTAAGAGACTTAAACACAGGTTTGAAATTTTAGGTGCACGTAATGGGCTTACTTACATAAATGATTCTAAGAGTACTAATATTTCTTCTTTATTAACTGCAATTAAATCTGCTGAAAAATCTTATGGTAGTAATAAAGTTGTTTTAATCTGTGGTGGTGATTCTAAAGATCAAGATTTTTCTAAGATTAGTAAAAAAGATCTGGACTCTACTAAAAAGATATTGATATACGGAAGGGATAAAGAAAAAATTCTTAAAGAGATTGGTGAAAAGGCAGATTGTTCTTTAGTTGCGGATCTTGAAGAAGCGATTAGCCAGTCAAATTCTTTCTGTCACGAGGGAGATGTAGTCCTTCTTTCTCCTTCGTGTGCAAGTACTGATATGTTTTTAGACTACAGAGAAAGAGGAGATAAGTTTAGGGAGTTAACTGGATTTAATTAGAATGTTTGCTAATTTAGAAAAATATTTTTCGTTACCTGATTTTAAAAAAATTGATTTTATTTTTTTGGGGCTATTTCTCTTTTTAAGTCTTTTTGGCCTTTTAGCCGTTGCTACAGCATCAATTGAATTTTCGGATTCTTTAACAGGAGAGCCCTTAAACTTCACTAAAAAACAGTTTATCCATTTAATAGCTGGGTTATTTCTATTTTCACTATTTCTGTCAATACCTTTAGCATTTTGGGAGACTTTTGACCGATTGTTTTTAGGACTTGGAATTCTTTTATTAATCATGGTTTTTATTCCTGGAATAGGCATTGAAGTTAATGGCTCACACAGATGGATACGTATCGGTCCTGTCGGGTTGCAGCCTTCAGAGATAATGAAGCTCTTAAGCATAGTTTACATTGCTTGATATTCTGTAAGAGGTTTAAAAGACCTGCAATCAAATTGGCTTGGCTTCTTTAGACCTGCAGTTTTGATTGTTTTAGTAGTTTCATTAATACTTATACAGCCTGATCTTGGTACTTCAGCTGTTATCTTCGCTACTGTGTTGGGAATGCTTTTTGTAGCTGGTGCTCAGATGAAACAGTTTCTTCTTGTTATAGGTCTAGGTTTAATGGGTTTATCAGCCTTAATTATTTTTGTTGATTGGAGGTGGGAAAGAATTATTTCTTTTATA
>JAKUUL010000025.1 GCA_022447025.1 SAR86 cluster bacterium
ATGATACCGTTTTTGCAATTTTCGTACCTTACGATGGCAAGCCAGCAACTGTGGGCAACGGTAACATGACTGGAATTACATTAGACTCAACAGAAGAGGTTGATGCTATGTACGCAAAGGCTATTGAGTTAGGTGCTTCGGACGAAGGCGAACCTGGACAACGCGTTCCAACTTTTTATGGCGCTTACGTTAGAGATCTAGACGGCAACAAACTAGTATTCTGTAAGATGGGTTAATCCAGTCTATTTTCTGGCAGTAACCAACCAAGTAGCACTAGGAAAAATAAGCCCCTTCTCAGAGTAGTAAGGGGAAAATGCTTCTATGCCTGAATTTACGATCTCAGCTATTTGATTTTCAGAAGATTCTTTTAACATTTGAGTCACTACCGGATTAATCGAAATATAATCTTTAACTGAGTCGGAAAGACTTCTTCCTGAGAACATATTAACTTCAGCTTCATGTCCTTCTATTGTTATATCTTGGAATTTACTTTCCTCAAGAATTGAAGACACATATTCTGATTCCATGAAAGCAAATGGACCGGGACTTCTTGGTGGAGGGGAAGGTAAATCAAGGAATTTTTTAACCTCTTGTATAAATAAAGACTGCCATGGATTTACTGCTGGTGATTGCCAACATACAAAGGACAAATAACCTCCTGAAATTAAACTTTTATTTATGTTTTTAAATGCAGCTATCGAGTCTTCAAAAAACATGACACCGAATCTTGAAAAGGCAGCAGAATAAATCTGATCACCTAGATCTTCTGTTTGTACATCAACACATTTAAAAGATGTATTGGTTATAGACATCTCAACCGCTGATTCTTTAGCCCTTTTTAGCATAGGTTCAGAAATATCTAATCCTGTGACATTTCCTGATGGCCCAATTCTTTTTGCTATGTTAAGCGTTGTGTGACCGCATCCACATCCAATGTCTAGGACATTTTCCTCTTCATTAAAATTAAGTTTGTTAAGGGCCGCTTCACCAAGAGGACTTAACATGGTGTCCATGGCATTTTGACGTTCAACCCAAATGTCTCCGCCTTTTCCTGACCAGAAATCCTTTTGATTTTTATTTACTTCAGACATTAGTTTTGCTCCTATTTAAGTTAGTATTAAAACAATAATTTTAAAAACTTTATAATAGTAACCCAATACAACTCTTTTAAAAAAATGGACTTAATAGGTAAATCTCTCTTAGATATTATTGGAAATACACCAATGATAAAGCTTAATGCTTTCGATACTGGACCGTGTGAACTTTATGTCAAACTTGAAAATCACAATCCTGGCGGTTCAATCAAAGACAGAATCGGGCTGTCCATAATAGAAGAAGCTGAAAAGTCTGGAGTTTTAAAACCAGGCGGAACCATCATCGAAGCTACTGCAGGAAATACTGGTATTGGTCTGGCTTTAGTTGCAGCTATAAAAGGGTACAAATTGATATTGGTAATTCCTGACAAGATGAGCAGGGAAAAAATTCTTCACTTGGAAGGCTTAGGAGCTGAAGTAAAAATAACTCGCTCAGATGTTGCTGAAGGACACCCAGAGTATTATCAGGATGTTGCAAGAAAACTTGCTTCGGAGACTGAGGGGTCTTTTTTTGCAGATCAATTTTCAAATCCTGCTAATCCATTAGCTCATAGAACTTCCACTGCACCAGAGGTCTGGGAGCAAATGGAAGGAAAATTAGATGCATTTGTAGCTGGAGTAGGGTCTGGTGGAACGGTAACTGGATTAGCTGAATTCTTTAAGGAAAAAAATTCTGATTTACAAATGATTGTTGCTGATCCTGAAGGATCCATAGTGGCAGATGCAGTTACTAAAGGAAACTACAAATACGATGGGGGATCATGGCTTGTTGAAGGGATTGGGGAAGACTTTATACCAACTAATTTGAATTTAGACTTAGTAGATGATGCTGTAACAGTAACCGACAAGGAGGCTTTTGAAGTTCTCCAACAATTACTTAAAGAAGAAGGTATTTTAGCTGGGTCTTCTACGGGAACTTTAATCTGTGGGGCTATAAAATGGTGCCAGAAACAGGACTCTCCTAAGAAAGTTGTTACTTTTGTTTGTGATACAGGTAACAAATATTTATCAAAGGCCTTCAGTAAGTCTTGGTTAAAAGACAATGAACTAACCGAAGAAGAAGAACAAGGCAATTTAGCTGACCTGATTAGAAAAAGAGCTGATAAAGGTGAAATGATTAGTGTAAAGCCTCAGGACACATTGATGACTGCTTACAACAGAATGAGGGCTTCTGATGTATCTCAACTGCCTGTCTTAGAAGAAGAAAAATTAGTGGGTATTGTTGATGAAGAAGATCTTTTGCTAAATGTTTATAAAGATGAAACTCTTTTTTCCAAGTCAATTGATTCTATTATGGTTAGAGATCTAGAAACCCTTGATGTCAATTCTGATGAAAAGGATCTTTATAAGATCTTATCTCAAGGCAAAATAGCAATATTATTTGACGCTAACATATTCCTTGGGTTCATTACTAAGGTTGATTTAATAAATAGGTATAAGAGTCTGTTTAAAGTGAGCTAAAAATAATGAAAAGTAAAAAAAATACTCAAGGATTTGCAACAAAAGCTATCCACTCAGGTCAGGAACCTGATCCATCCACTGGAGCTATTATTGGACCTATTTACACTAGCTCAACCTATGTACAAGAGAGCCCAGGCGAACATAAAGGGTATGATTATTCGCGTACATCAAATCCTACAAGAAAAGCACTAGAAATTTGCATGACAGATTTAGAAGAAGGCGGCCAAGGATTTGCTTTTTCATCTGGCATGGCTGCAACTGCTACTGTTTTGGAGTTACTAGACACAGGTGATCACATTATCAGCATGGATGACTTGTATGGAGGAACTTACAGGCTATTTGAAAATGTTAGGAAAAGATCTTCGGGATTAGAATTTTCTTATAGTAATCTAAGTTCATTAGATGGGTTAGAGTCTTTGCTTAAACCTAACTCAAGAATGATATGGGTAGAATCTCCTTCAAACCCTCTCCTTAAGATTGTTGATTTAGAGAAAGTCAGCGCGTTTGCAAAAAAACATAACCTGATAAGCGTTTGTGATAATACCTTTTGTTCATCATATGTTCAGAAGCCCCTTAACCTTGGTTTTGATGTAGTACTTCATTCAGCCACTAAATACTTAAACGGTCATTCTGATGTTATTGGGGGCTTGGTGGTAAGTTCCCAAGAAAGAGAAGATTTGGCTGAACAGTTAGCTTTTTTGTCTAATTCCATAGGATCCATAATGAGTCCTTTTGACAGTTTTTTAGTACTTAGAAGTCTTAAAACCTTAGCTGTAAGAATGGAAAAACATTGCGAAAATGCTTTTGAGATAGCCAGTTTCCTTGAAAAGCATGAAGTTATTGAAAAGATTTATTATCCAGGTTTATCAAATCATCCTAATCATGAAATTGCCAAAAAACAGATGAACGGATTTGGTGGGATGATAACTGTAGTTCTAAAAGGTGGGTTAAAAACAGCGACTACATTTCTTGAAAGAACTAAGCTTTTTGCTTTAGCTGAAAGTTTGGGGGGCGTTGAAAGTCTGATAGAACACCCAGCCATAATGACACATGCCTCCGTTCCTGCTGAAGTAAGGAAAGATCTTGGCATAGAAGATGGATTGGTTAGATTATCTGTCGGGATAGAATCTGTTGAGGATCTTCTAGATGATCTAAATCAAGCTCTTAGTGGCGTTTAGAGGTTTGCCAGTTAACGTCTCTGGCAGTCATATGAACTTGATCGGCAACGCCTAGAACTAACGTAAATAAAGCCATTCTTATTACAACACCATTATCTGCTTGTCTAAATATAGCTAGGTTGGGGTTCTCATAAAGGTCTGAATCAAGCTCATTGGCTTCTTTTCGGGAGTCTCTAGGAAGAGGGTGCATGATTACTGTATTAGGTTCGCAATTGGCAGTATATATTTCGTTATTTAAGCTTAAGAGACCTTTATATTTTTTTGCATGTGATTTGTTTTTAAATCTCTCTTCTTGAATTCTCGTCATGTAAATTATGTCGACCTCGGCTATCCCCTCTTCGAGATTCTCAGATTGAGTTATTTTTACACCGGCCTTGGCTAGAAGGGTTAAATAAGAATCGGGTAACCTTAGTTCTTCAGGAGAAATTAAGTTGATAGACACATCTTTATAAAGACAAAGGGCCTTAATAAGAGAATGGGCTGCTCTACCAAATTTTAGATCTCCAACCAGTGCTATTCGTAGACCATCCATGGTTTTCTTTTGAGTTTCGAGTTCTTTTTTTATTGTGTATAAATCTAGAAGAGCTTGAGTAGGGTGCTCATTTGATCCATCTCCACCATTTATAACAGGCACTCTGCTAGCTTCAGAAAAAGATTTTACTGAGCCTTCATCAGGATGCCGCATGACTATGATGTCACTATAACTGCTCAATACTTTTGCCGTATCTATTAATGATTCACCTTTAACCAATGATGATGATCCAACTTCAGAGGTCTCTCTAACTGCACCTCCAAGCATATTAAATGCTGCCCCAAAGCTTATTCTGGTTCTCGTACTTGGTTCGAAGAACATATTTCCTAATATGGCTCCTTCTAAAACCCGCGTTACTTTTTTTCTTAAAGAAAAGGGCTCTAGATCATTTGCAACAGAAAAAAGTTGGTCTATGTCTGAACGATCAAACTGGTCTATGGAGAGGATGTGACTACCGTTAAAATCCACTAAAGTTTCAACCTTGCTTTTATTCTAACATTCTTAAGAAGGATTTTCGTGTGTGATGAATATTGGTGAAGACCAAGCCCTTTCTCCTATAGGAGCTAAACAATCATCATTAGGGTCAAATTTAGGGCCACTGGCGTAACAAGGTACTGTCTTTAAGCATTCCCCGTCTTCATCCAACTCGCATCTTAAAGGGTCACCTCCTACTGCTAAACTAGCTTCTTGTATTGCCCTGACATAATAAACGGTTTCATCTTTAGCATTTAGAAAATCGGAATCGGTAAACTGAAAACTACAGCCTTCGCCATTGTCTTTACAACTAAAGACCTTCCAAGGATCTTGTATAACTTCGTCTAAATTATCTAGATCTTTTGTTACAGTTATTTTAATCACTTCAATTCTATCTATTTTATTTCTTTCATTTGTTGGGTTATAACACTCATTTAGGCAAAGTCTCGAAATTGCATCTTTTTCTAAAGAAGTATGTACATAATCCGGGCAACCTGGTTCTTGTTTTAATGAACCAATAGCTGTAACGGAAAAGGTTGGATTGTTTTGTTTTATAGAAATTTCACTTCCCATAGGTATTTTCCCTAATACGGGATCAATTAAATCGAACCAAAGTAAGATCCTTTCTCCAGAAGTTGCATAGACTTCACGGTTATAAAGTGAATTGAAAACATTTTCTCTATTCAGTGACTGTGCGTGTACAGCCACTAAGCCTCCAGTAGAGTAGAAAGAAGCTCCACGTTCTGGGGGAATTAACCAAGTTAAGTTATTTTTAGCACCCCAAGAATCACCCATTGCCTTTCTAGCAAACTCTTTGTATCCAGATCCTGCTCTGGCTTTGTGGTTATCGGTAGAGCCTATGAGCCCAAATTTGAAACGATTCACTGAATTATCGGAAGCAACTTCAGATGCTAGTGCTGCTTGAGCACTCATCTTTGGTCTATAAGTATAAGCGGGCAAGAATTCATCTTGGATCTGTCCGCACTGCAACCAATCTTCTGGTTCGGATCCTTCTATAATTCCGAATCGCGTTATATCTGTAATTCGATCAACAAATTCTTGTTTTATTTCTACACCTTTCTCTTCACATGAGTCTTCGCCTTTAAGATGACATTGTTGTTTTGCTATTTCTCCTGCTCGCCAGCAACAAGGCTCAAATCCTTTGGTTGGTTCAGGGCAGATATTCTTCCCATCACTGGTTTTTAAAAAATGCTTCACATCTTTAAAAATCTCGGAGTTTCCATGACCGGAGTAGATTTCGAAAAGCCGTTGTCTATTTGGGTCATGTTGCTTCATGGTCAATTGAGAACTCATAGTTGAGTTTGCAGGTGCATGAATACCCCAAGTGGTTCCATGGGGAATAACTAGGGCCTCTAAATTAAGCTCATCAAGCCTATTGAACAATTCTCTCGGTGTTGAGGCTTCTTCTTTGCATTCTCTTTGCAGTATTTCTTTTTCATCTAGCTGTGAGCAGGGTGGAATTGAGTAGGTTTCATTCCTGTAAGCTAAAAAGTCAAAATCTATCTTTTCAGGCGGAAAGTCAGCTAATAGCATTAAGGAAGGAGTGATCCTGCTTTTTAAAATATAATCCAAGCCAGTGAGACCAGCGCCAATTGGAACCTTGGGAAGGTTCTTTAGGTCCTTTAAAATTACATTTTTATGGCCGTAATGGTCTTCCGGACTACCCATTTCCCCCGACATTTGGGTCCACTCCCAACCAGCAAAAGCTATCAGATCCTTTTCTGGACTTGATGAGACGGCATTACAAGACTTTGTTGCTTTGATTGTCTTATCCCACATATCTTGAGTTAGGCCCTCTGCATGGTCTGTAATTGAAAAAAAATCTAATGCTGAGCAGAATCTGGCGAAGTTACATGCATCAGCAGGTGGGTGTACACCTTCACCCTGAAGCATAGGTAAACTAAAGAAGAATGCATCTTGAGAGAAAGTAGTGTGAACATGCAGGTCCCCAAAAAAAATTTGTTTTTGCTCAGTAGTTTCTGAATTTATTAAAGGTCTTTTCTCTAAAGAAATTTCACCGTCTTTTGGCAGGGAACCAAAAGTTCCTTTGGCAGTAATGACGTATACAAAAATAAATAAAATTAGGAGATAAAGTGCATACTTAAGAAATCTCATATTCAAGATAATCCTTTCCCTCTCACCGAAATCCATTCGTTTGTTGGGCTGTCTATTTCTCCAAAGTTTGTACCGGTTTCAGCAAAGTGATAAACCATAGCAGTTCTTCTGTGTTTTGATTTATTGTCAAAAGACTTATGCATCAGAAAGCTATGAAATAAAAGTAAATCTCCGGTTTGAAGTAACAAGGGTGTTTCCTTTAAAAAATCATGATCTTTTATTTCAGTATAGCCGTAGTTTGATCCTGGTCTATCATCTGGAAGGTGTTCATGCAAAGGCTCTTTGTGTGATCCAGGCAAGATAACTAAACATCCATTCTCCTCAGTGGCAGGGCTAGTAGCTAGCCAAGCTCCAACCTGTGGCGCTCTATCAAAAGGGAAATAAGATGAATCTTGATGCCAGGGCTGACCCCAAGCTCCAGGGTTTTTAAAAATGAATTGACTTAAAAAACAATCAATATTTTCACCCAAAATATCCTGAAGCATATCTAAAAGGTCTTCTCTTTTTATAAACTCATTAAAAATACCTTTTTGGTGAAGCCTGAAGACCTTTGACATTTCATCTTCTATATTTTCTATTTTTATAGGAGGCTTCATTTCTCTTATACCAATATGTCCATCATCAATATAAGCATGATTAAATTCCTCTGAGTTATCTACCATCGACCGCACAATATCAATTACAGTTTGGTTGATTTCTTCACATTTGGATTTTGGATAAAAATTAGGAATGAGAATGAAACCATTTTCGTTCCAAGAGTCCTTTTGACTTTGAGATAAGTATTTGGTTTCTTCAATAAATTCAGAAGAAATTCTACCCTTTTGTTTATTTATCCTATTAGTAAATTCTTCTTTTGAAGAATCATCCTGACCTTCTGTAGTCATTCAAAGTTTCCCTTATTGCAGTTTTAATTATTATTTAACCAAGTTAGTGGTTAAAAAGCATTTTATTTGAGAAGATGGAATGCTCAAATTATTTAAAAAGGGAGTAAGTATGGCTGGTTTTGATGAACTAAAAACACAACTTGAGGGATCTTTTGTGGCTGAAGGTGCTGCTGGGTTAGAAGCAAGTATTCAAATTAATATTGAAGGGTTAACCAATTTCTTTATTGATATAAATGACGGTAATCTTAATGTAGAAGAGGGCGATCATTCCGATCCTAAACTGACATTAACTTTTGATAGCTACGAAACTATGGAATCAGTTTTTTCTGGTGATCAGGCAGCAGCTATGCAGGCTTTTATGACAGGAAAGGTAAAGTTTGCTGGAGATATGACCTTAGGACAGAAACTAGGCTCTGTTTTTAAAGCCCCTGAATAGAAATTAAATTTTGTACTTAACTGAACAACCGTAAGGTTTGCTTACCTTGGTTGATACCTCTTGCTTGTTTTGCAAGTCACTCAATGCATTTTTGACATAGTTATCAGCCTCTAAAAGATTTTTAGTCCAAAAACTTCGCCCGCCAGCATCATCTATTGCACCTTGATAGCGAAGAACCCCTTTTTTATCAATTACATACATGTGAGGGGTTGTTTTGGCGCCATACATTTTTCCTACACCACCCTCTGGATCAAATAAAACATGATTCGGTTCTGCATTTCTGGTACTAGTAAGTTCATTGGCCTTATCAGGTAGTACATAACCCTGTGTACCCGGCGCAGAAGAAATTATTGTTAACCAAACAACTCCTTCTTCTTTAGCTTGTTTTTGTGTGTTTTGCATATTTCCTGTTGCGTAATGTTTAGCAACATATGGACAATCATGATTTGTCCATTCAAGGACTACTGTATTACCTTTAAAATTTGAAAGAGAAATATTTTCTCCGTAGGAATCAACTAACTCAAAACTAGGTGCAGATAAGTCTGTAGATACTGAAGCAAAACTTATATTAAAAAAGAACAAAAACAATAAGGACAATAGGTATTTCATTAAAACTCCTGTGACTATGTAATCTTAATTAATTTCATTCAAAAAATCTAACAACAGGTCCTCAGTTAAAAGTTCTGGCAATATAGTCGGAGCGCCTACTGGAGGAAATAGTAAATACAAAGGCACACCAGTTCTTCCATATCTAGCCAGCACGGAAGCTATCTCAGGATCTTTTCGTGTCCAGTCTGCTTTTAAATACACTATGTCTTTTTCGCGTAATAGTTTTTTGACATTATCTTGATCAAGAGCAATTGCCTCATTTACTTTGCAGGTAATACACCAATCAGCTGTGAAGTTCACAAAAATTGCTTTTTTTTCAGATCTGAGAGAGCTGAGTTTTAGGGCACTAAAGTTATTTACTTCATTTCTTAGGTTAGAAGAATCTTCATCTTGGTTGAGGGGTATTAGCCAAATAGAAAAGATCATAAGACCGAGTGAGAAAAGAACAGTTATTCGTCTAATAAGTCGATCTGAACTTTGTGTCTTTTCCATAAGCCATAAAGCTAAAGCAATTAGTAGCGCTCCAATTAACACAGCAAAAACAGATTGCATATTTACCTGTGCACTAAGAACCCAAGCCAACCATAAAGCTGCTGCCCACATGGGGAAAGCCATTATCTGTTTAAAAGTCTGCATCCATTCACCTGGTTTAGGTAGTCTAGATAAAAGCTGAGGGTAGATACTTAGCATTAAGTAAGGGAGTGAAAAGCCTATACCTAAAGCCAAAAATATGAGTATAGATTTTAGTCCCGGTTGCAATAGGGCTAAGCCAAGGGCAGGACCCATAAAAGGTGCAGTGCAAGGAGAAGCCACAATCACAGCGAGAACCCCTGTAAAAAATGAAGACAATAAGTCATTTCGATTTTTTGCTAGAGATCCAAAATTTGCCAAACTGCTTCCTAAAACAATATTGCTCATAAACACTATGCCAATGGCTACAAACAGATAAATCAAAATTGATACCACCCATGGAGATTGCAGTTGATAACCCCATCCTATTGCTTCACCTGAAGCTCTTAGAAAAATAAGAAGCCAAGATATGGCCAAAAAGGTAGTTAATACTCCTGCAGAAAAAATCAAACCATGTTGAATTAACTTTTCTTTTGATCCTTGGCTTTGTTCAATAAAACCTAGAATCTTTATAGATAAAATAGGAAATACACATGGCATGGCATTTAAGATAATGCCACCCAGAAAAGCAAAAACGATCCCTGTTAATAATGACATGGCAAGTATCGGTGAACCAGAAGCTCCTTCTAAAGGTAAATCCAATTTATAAAATTCTTCTGTTTCATCTATTTTAAGCTTTAGAACTCCTTCTAATTTATTGGTTTCTACACGGACTTCAGCAGGATCAAGTTGTAAACTAAAGCTGTTGTCATTTGTTTCTAATTTTTGATCTTTTACATAACTGATCAGTCCGTATTCATTTGGGAAAAAATAAGCTTCGGAGATATTACTTGAGCCTTCTTTTTCAAATTGTAAAAATATCTTTTCATTAATTTCCGTAACCCTGCTTGGTGTGGGAAAGTTTTTAGGAATGGTTAAAGCAATTTCTTTTAATTTAGTAGCAAATTTGCCTATGGTTTTAGAGCCTTTCATTAAAGTTATGTCAACTTCTCCCTCCTGAGGGATACAGATATGCTTGCAAGTTAGCCAGTTAACTTTGGCAGAAATAGTTACTGGGCCAGAAAATTGTTCAGGAGTTTCAATTTTAGTTAAAAGCAGTGCCTTATCTTCGTAGCCATAGGTCATTAGAGGATCAACGGGAATTCTTTCTGGTCCCGGCCACAATATATCTGAAGCTTTAAATCCAGGTGGTAGGTCCCATTTGATAGTTGCTCCTTCTCCTGAATCTCCTGGATTTTTCCAATAAGTATGCCAGCCTGGAGATAACTTAAACTCAATACCGACTAACAAGGTATCTTTTGTATTTACTTGATAGCTTTCAGTTATAAGGTTAATGCTGGACTCTCCGGTATCAAAATAAGAGCCAGTAAAAGATTTAGCTGGAAAAAAACTTATTAGGAGTAGCAATGCTGCTAGCCTAACATTGTGCCCAATCGTATATAATTTTTTCATTAATAAAGCTATGACAGAAAATCTAAGCACGCATTTTAACGAAAAGGGGTTTGTAATTGCACAGAATCTTTTGGAGTTAGCAGAAATTGAGCATTACAAGCAAGCATTGCTTGATGCTGTTAAAGTTCGTAAACAGTTAGATAAAAGACAACTTTCAGAAAAAACAGAATACGAACAGTCCTTCATACAATGTCAAAATTTGTGGGAAGATTTTAAAGAACTTAGGCAATTAACCTTTGACCAAAGGATAGCTAGTACGGCAGCTAAACTTCTTGGAGTCGACAAGTTAAGAATCTGGCATGATCAGGCTCTTATCAAAGAAAGAGGAGGCAGGGAAACGGACACTCACCATGATCAACCTTACTGGCCTATAAAAGAAACTAATACCATAACTGCATGGATTCCGATGGTTCCTATTAGTAAAGATAACGGGCATATGGGTTTTTTCCCCGGTTCCCATAAAATCAAGGAGAAAAGATTTATTAATATATTTAAAGGTAAAGTGGAGCAAGAAGAATTGGATGAGTTGCCTCAACTTAAAGGATTAAGTCCTGAGTATGTAGATCTAAACCCGGGCGATGTTTCCTTCCACCATGGACTCACTTTTCACAATGCCAAACCCAATAAAAGTGAAGATGATAGGCCAGTATTTACTATTATCTATTTTGCAGATGGTTCTACCAGAGGCAGTGATCAATTTCATTTCAGTGTGGATAGGGCATCTATTGGTGTAGGTGAAAAGATAGAAAGCGATGTGACTCCACTAGCTTATCCAATTCAAAAACCTCCAAATAGACCAAAGGAACCAATTTCGGATGAATTTGTATTTCCCAAGTCCTTGGGATTGCTTCCTGGTGATTAACCTTGTTGGGGTTTAAAGGTTTTGTCTAAATGGGGTTTAACCAGATCTTTCCAAATACGGTAGCCATTTTCATTCATATGAAGACCATCCTCTACAAATAAACTTGGGTTGGCTTTTCCATCTTCTAAAAGCATTTCATCCCATACATCTATGTAGATTAGGTTTTTCTCATTCTCGGCTAGTTCTGCAATTAAGTTATTCATAATTAATTGTTTATCTTGCAGATGATATCTAGCAATGCTGGGTTTTATGCCTATCACAAATATCTTTGTACTCGGCAGAGTCACTTTTACTTTCTTAAAAAAAATAAGAAAATCATTAAAAACTTCATCGGTAAATTTTAGTGCGGCTAAATCATTGGTACCGCAGAAGAAAACTATTCCTTTAGGCTCATAGGGACTAACAACTTCAGAAAAATGATTATTTATATGCGCAATATGCGCGCCTCCAAACCCTCTGTTTAAAACTTCATGAGGAAACATATCTTCTTTCAAAGTCTTCCAATAAACAATGCTAGAACTGCCTATGAATAGGATGGAGTTTTTCTTAGGAAAGTTTTGCAAATCAACTTTCTTAAATTCTTCTATGGTCGCTTGATAAAAATTAGGTTCACTCCACTTGGATAGATAAATGGCCCATTTTTTAATCTCCACTTCAGTCATAGTCTGATTGGTGGCTTTTAATTCTTGGCGAACCATTTCTTCATACTCATAAACTTGCTCTGAGCAAGAGAAAAATAATAGGCTAAGAAATAAAGTTACAAAAATCTTCTGCATGACTTCACTAAGCGTTGCCAAAATCAGGGCTTACCATCCTTAAATCAAAACCTACTTTCTTTGACAAGGCACCAACTTGATCTCTGGCTGGCGTATTAAAAATTATATCGTAGTCAGCAGGGGATTGAATCCATACATTTTCTACTAATTCTTCATCCAATTGTTTTGGATTCCAACCAGAATAGCCTAGAGCTATTAAGTAATTTAAAGGGCCATCCCCGGATGCTATTGACTCAAGTATATCCCCGGATGTTGTTAAAGCGACTTCTTCAGTTACTTTTACTGTGCTATCCCACTTTAAAGGTTTGCCATGAAGTACAAAAACAGCGTCCGGGTTTACTGGGCCTCCCAAAAGTAAATTTTGTTGGCTTAAATCTGATACTACTTTTAATTTCAAACTGTTAAATAAATCTATCGTTTTTATGTTTGTGGATCTGTTGACGATAATTCCCATTGATCCTTCTGAATTGTGATCACAGATATAGATCAAGCTATCAGTGAAGTAGGAGAAATGTTTTTCACTTGGTGAGAAGTAAAGTAATTTATCTTTACAGGTTTCAGGATTTTCAGACGGCATAGTACTTATTATTTCTCAAATTGATCTAGAAGGTAAAAAGCTGAAATGACCAATGAATGATCAATTTCTCCACTTGTAATTAAATTTGGAATTTTATCTAAATCAACTTCCAACACTTCTATATCTTCCATGTTATCCAATTGTTGATCTCCTATCTTCTCCACATTATAGGCAACGTATGAGTAAGTGTGGTTTGACATTAAAGCTGGGTTAGGTGAAATTTTTCCAATTTCATGGACTTCATCAGAGCCGTAGCCGGTTTCTTCCTTCAATTCACGTATAGCAGCTGATAAGGCATCCTCTCCTGCATCTACCATTCCTCCTGGAATTTCCAGTGAGATCTCTTGACTACCAAATCTGTACTGTTTAATCATGATTACCTTCTGCTCTTTTGTAATGGGAATTATATTTATCCAGGTCGGTGCATCCATGACCCATACTGGATGGGTATTTTCTGTTTT
>JAKUUL010000026.1 GCA_022447025.1 SAR86 cluster bacterium
AAAAGAATTTATTAAATTTATAAATAAACTGCTTAATTCTTCACTTTTAGCTACTTCGTTGTAAAGTCGACCATGTAGCTTTATGTGACTTACTGGTGTTGACAAAGAATCTGCTACCTCTAGAAAGAGTTCAATCTGTTGTCTAATAGACTTTTCTAGATCTTCAAGGTCTATGTCTATCATTCTGCGACCAAAACCTTCTTTATCAGGAAAGGAAGGGTGAGGCCCTATCGCTACACCGCGTTCCTTGCAAGCCTCAATGATAGTTTTGATACTATTGAAATCTCCTATATGCCCACCACAAGCAATGCTACAAGAACTAATGTAATTAAGAATATTAAGTTCATTAGTTAATTGCGCTTCATTCCGATATTCACCTAAGTCGGAATTTATATCAATGGAAGTCAATGCTTGTGAAACTAAGTCTTTATCGACTTGAAGTCAGGTTTCCTTTTTTCTATAAAGGCTTTTACACCTTCTTTGAATTCTTCTCTATCAAGAAAGATTTCCTGAGTGTCTCTCTCATAGTCTAGTTGTTTATCAAGAGTCGTAGACAAAGCATGATCATGAGCTTTAACCACAGCTTTAAGGCCAGCTATCGGTCCATCAGCTATTTTCTTAGCCAAATTAAGAGCAGAATCTAACAGATCGTCATCTGGAAAATAATCCCATATCAGACCCCATTCTTTAGCTAATTTAGCGTCAATATCTTCCCCTAACAAACCCATACCATTAGCTCTTGCCCGACCTATTAACTGGGGTACAAACCAAGAGGAGCCTACATCCGAAATAATTCCTAATTGAGGTCCAAACACGAGTTTAAATTTGGCTGATTCAGCCGCTACTACTAAATCTCCACTTAGCGCTAAACCAACACCACCTCCAGCAGCAATTCCATTTATTGCAGTTATAACTGGTTTATTACCACCAGTTATGGCTTTAACAAGTGGATTAAATCCTATTTCCATATTAACCGCAGCCGCCTGACCGGGAGAGTTATTTTTGTCGTTAGGCCAGCCACCATTTGCGAGATCTGCTCCTGCACAAAAACCTCTACCTTTTCCTGTTATAACAACAGCTCTAACTTTTGGGTCATCATTAATCTTATTCATAGTATCTAAAAGGCCCATGATCAAGTCTTTGTTCATGGCATTAAGAACTTCAGGCCTGTTTAGGCTAATTAAGAAAACTCCTTTTTCTGATAGATCTGTTTGAATTGCTTCTGGCATACAAAAATTATAACTGTTAACAGGTTTTTTTTAACCTTTTAATCAAATTGCTTGTCTGCGCTTGCAAAAATCAAATAAAAGATCATGCCAAAGAAAGTTACACCTGCCACTACATAGAATACCGCTGCCCAGGAACCAAACTCATTTAATATAAGGCCCGCTAAATAAACTCCAATAATGCCTGGAATTGCGCCTATCATATTAGTGATTCCCATTAGTGTTCCCGTATATTTTGGCCCTATATCAGCATGGTTAACTATAAAACCTCCGGCTGCCATGCCAGAAAAGGCATTACCCAAACACATAAGCCCCATAACTATTCCAACGGTATCAAATGAAGGAATCAGCGTCAGACATACGCCCGCGCCTCCAAATCCAATAGTGTTACAGATTTTTCTCACACTCAGGGTCTTAAATCCCATTTTTAATAAATAGTCACCGAATAGCCCACCAAGGTTTAAAAATATGAAAGAGGTTAAATGCGGAAGCATCGCAAGATAGCCGATAGACGCAAAGTCCACGCCTAAGCCTTGGTTTATAAATATCGGCAACCAAGACAAAAAAACAAAAAGTGAGTAGTTACTGCAAAAGTGGGCTACCCCAATTGCCCAAAGAGGCTTGTTGGTAATTAAAGTTTTCCAAGGAAGTTTCTTGGCCTCTTCTACGGTAGGGGCTTCACTTTCGATAAGAGTAAGTTCTTCCTGAGAAATGTTGGGGTGTTCTTTGGGAGTAGAAGTTACGAATCTATTCCAAAAATAGAACCATACGAAACCCACGGAGCCAAAAAGATAAAATGCCCACGGCCATCCAAGATGAAGAACAATGATAGGGGTAGTTATGAGAGCAAAAACAGTGCCAAGAAAAAGACCACTATTTGTAATACCTACTGATCTTGCTCTTTCACCAAGAGGAATCCATCGAGCATAAAGACTGTGCCAGGCGGGGAAAGTGATGCCTTCGCCTAATCCCATTCCTATTCTTGCCAAGATTAAGAATGTAAACCCAGCATATGAAGCCATGGGAGTTAAGATTGTAAATATAGACCAAATTATTAATCCATATCCAAGCACCAGCTTGGCTCCAAATTTATCTGAAAGATAACCACCTAGTACTTGTGTGACTATATATCCAAGAAAGAAAGACATTGAAACGAAACCAATTCTTTCGTAATCCCATCCCAGCTCTTCAGCCATGGGTATGATGGTTATAGAAATATTGACTCTATCTATATAACAGATAAAGACGGCTAGAATAGTTAATCCAATTATTTTGAATCTAGTCGGCATATCTCATTTAAGCATTGAACAGTTCAAACTAGTAGGACAAAAAGTAATTAAAAAATTAAATTTAAATTCTTAACTATTGTGATAACTTTAACTACATAGGTTTTGTAGGGAGGATAGTTTATGTCTGAAGAAAAATTATTATTAGAAGGGGTAAGAGTTATAGATGCTGCAAGTTTTATTGCTGGCCCAGCAGCTGCAACAATAATGTCTGATTATGGAGCGGAAGTAATCAAAATTGAACCTCCTGAAGTAGGGGACAGCTTAAGGTGGTTAATTTCTAGAGGAGGAATGCCAGAAGGCCCGGATAATTACTGTTGGCAATTAACTTCTAGAAATAAGAAAAGTATTGCTCTTAATCTTAAAGATGAAGAGGCTCAGAAAATACTTATTGATTTAGTAAAAACTGCTGATGTGTTCTTAACCAATATGCCTTTTCCAATAAGAGAGAGATTAAAGTTAAGATCTGAAGATATCAGGCCTCATAACGAAAGACTTATTTATGCTTCACTGACCAGCTATGGAGAAGTTGGACCGGATGCTAACCGAACGGCATATGATTCTTTAGCTTGGTGGGCCAGAACAGGCTTGATGGACTTTGTTAGACCTTCTTCACTCTCTACTCCGGCTTGGTCAACACCTGGAATGGGAGATCATCCTACAGCTACAGCTTTATTCAGTGCAATCATGACCGCACTTTATAGAAGAGAAAAGACTGGCAAGGGAGCAGAAGTCTCAACCTCATTAATGGCAAATGGGGCATGGTCAAATGGGTGTTTCATCCAGGGTGCTTTAATGGATGTTGAGTTCACAGACAGAAAAGATCCTCCTCCCAGGCACCCTTTTGGGGATATATTTGAAACTAGTGATAATCGTCAAGTGGCTTTAGCTATGGTGAATGCTCTTAAGGAATGGCCAAAACTAGCTAAAGCTTTAGAACGAGAAGATTTAATAACTGATCAGAGGTTTGATGCTCAAGGCCTTGTTGAAAACAAAGAGGATTTAAGAGAAGAATTATCTAAAGAATTTGGCAAGAGAGATACCGAACAAATAAATTCCGTTTTACGAGAATCGGGAGTTACTTATGGATTTATAGGGAAAATAACTGATGCAAAAAATGATGAACAGTTTTTAGAGACTGAAACATTAGTACCAATGAAACATGAAAAAATGCCTGGATTGCTAACCGTTAATAGCCCTATAAAGATTAGTGATGAACCTAAAAAACAGCCCTACAGAGCTCCTGTATTAGGAGAGCACACCCAAGAAATACTAACAGGATTAGGTTTTGATGAAGATAAAATTAGTAAATTAAAAGAATTAGGAGCAATAGAGTATTAATTATGAGCAATTGGGAAGATATATTTAATTTTAATGATCAGCTTACTGAGGAAGAGAGGCTCATTCAGTCTAGTACCAATGAGTACTGTCAAAAGTCTTTAATGCCGAGGATTCTAGAAGCTAATAGAAGTGAGTCTTTTGATAAAGAAATTTATAAGGAACTTGGTAGTCTGGGTTTACTTGGAGCCCCTATTGATGGATACGGTTGTGCGGGCACTAATTATGTTTCTTATGGGCTTATTACTAGAGAGATCGAAAGAGTGGATTCAAGTTACAGGTCTGCATATAGCGTTCAAACTTCTTTAGCCATGCATCCCATTCATAAATTTGGTTCTGAAGAACAAAAAAACCATTATTTACCAAAAATGGCAAAGGGAGAGATCATCGGTTGTTTTGGGTTGACTGAACCTGATGCAGGCTCAGATCCTGGCAATATGAGGTCAGCAGCTAAAAAAGTGAAGGGAGGCTACAAGATAACTGGATCTAAGACATGGATAACTAATGCTCCTATTGCAGATCTCTTAATAATATGGGCCAAGGATGAAGACGGTAAATTGAGAGGCTTTATTGTTGAAAGGGAGGATAAAGGATTAGAAACCCCTTATTTGAAAGGAAAATTTTCTTTAAGGGCTTCCGCTACAGGACAAATCTTTATGGATGATATTTTTGTACCTGAAGATAGAGTTCTACCAGAAGTGGAAAGTTTCAAAGGCCCATTTTCATGTTTAAATATGGCGAGGTATGGAATAGCTTGGGGGGCTATAGGAGCAGCAGAATTCTGTTGGCATGCTGCTAGAAGCTATTCACTGGATAGGGAACAATTTGGTTCACCTTTAGCAGCTAAACAAATTATCCAAAAGAAACTAGTTGATATGCAAACAGAGATTACCCTTGGCCTTCAGTCGTGTTTGAGAGTTGGTAAATTAATTGACGAACAAAAGATGATTCCAGAAATGATTTCTCTAATTAAAAGAAACAATTGTGGGAAGGCACTAGATATAGCTAGAACCGCTAGAGATATACATGGCGGAAATGGTATATCTGATGAATTTCATGTTATTAGGCATGTTATGAATTTAGAAGCTGTTAATACCTACGAGGGTACGCATGATGTGCATGCACTTATTTTAGGAAATTTACAGACAGGAATTAATGCTTTTTGATAGATTCGATAGAAATTACACTAGAAGAATAGGGAGATTCTCTGTTTTTTTAATTCTAAGCTTGTGCATAGCAAGTTGTAGTGAAAATAAAGTTTGTAAGAAAGCAGATGTAGTTCTCGTAAATACAACTATTTATACAGTCAGTGAATCAAAACCAAAGGCTGAAGCCTTAGCCTTTTTAGGCGATACCTTAGTATTTGTTGGAAGCAATGAATTGTCAGAGGAATATCAATGTGGCGAAGCTAAAATTATAGATCTAGAAGGGAGTTTTGTTTACCCAGGTTTTGTTGATTCGCATGCCCATCTTAAAGGAATTGGTACAAGGGAGAATTCCTTAAATCTTCAAGGAATAAACAGCCTTAAAGAAATGTTAACTGCAGTAGAAATCTACTCTAATGGGATTGAACCAGGTGAATGGGTTGTAGGCAGAGGTTGGATAGAAAAGGTATGGCCTGAGAAACGTTTTCCAACAAGATACGAATTGGATAGATTTTCTTCGGACAAGCCTGTAATGCTAGAGCGCGCTGATGGTCACGCAGTTGTAGTGAATAGTTTAGCTTTAGAATTGGCAGGCATATCTTCAGAGTCTACAGATCCACATGGTGGAAGAATTGAAAAAGATAAAAATGGTCAACCAACAGGAATGTTGATTGATAGAGCTACTTCTTTAGTTGAAAAATTAATACCTGAAAGGACAAAACAGGAAGATAAAAGAGATTTAAAAGCTGGAATTGATAGAAATATTTCTCTTGGGTGGACTCAAGTACAAATAGCAGGAGGTACTTTCTCTGATATCAAAATCTTAGAAGAGATAAGGGAAGAAGGGAATTTATTGCAGAGAGTTTATTTTGCTGTAAGTGCAGGAAAGCCAGCTGAAACTCTTTTAAAAGTCGGCTCAACACTGGATCCTACAAACATGCTAACAATAAGAGGTATTAAGCTATATGCAGATGGTGCCTTAGGTTCTAGAGGAGCTGCTTTAATTGAAAAATATGACGATCAAGAAACTAAAGGCTTAGTCATCTTCACTAAAGAGGAAACAATGCCAGTTCTTATAGAAGCCTTACGAAAAGGCATTCAGATTCAAACTCATGCAATTGGAGATATGGGAAATAGATTAACTCTAGACTGGTATGAAGAGGCCTTCAGTTCAGTTAAAAAAGAAGAAAGACAAATAGTTGATCCTAGATGGAGAATAGAACATTCACAAATTATCACAGAAGAAGATCAAGCCCGCTTTAAAGATATGGAGATTATCGCTTCTATGCAACCTTCTCATGCCATTGGAGATTTACATTTTGCTCCATCAAGACTTGGCATGGAAAGAGTAGGGAATGGTTATCCTTGGAGAAATTTAATTGATTTAGGCGTGATTATAGCTGGAGGTTCTGATGCACCCGTTGAAATAGGTGACCCTTTAATTGAATTTTATGCTGCGGTAGCTAGAAAAGATTTGGATGGCTTTTATAGTAAAGGTTGGCATTTGGAACAGGCAGTTACTAGAAAAGAAGCTTTAAAAATGTTTACCATTTGGCCAGCGTTTGCTGCATTTCAAGAAGACATAAAAGGAACCATTGAAGTTGGAAAGTTGGCTGATTTGACGGTGTTCTCTAAAGATATTATGAAAGTTCCAGAAGAGGAAATCATCAAAACCCAGGCTGTAATGACTATTGTGAATGGCCAAATAGTATTTGAACTCTAAAAAAAAGGGCACCTAAGCGCCCCTTTTTTCTAAATGAACTTTTTTAAAAATCCATTCCTACTTTGAAGTAGTAGAAAGCTCCATTAAATCCAAGAGGTGATGCTTCAGGATATTCCCATCCTAAAATCAAGCCTCTCTTTTCCTTATCTGGATGGTCATCAAAAGCATTTTGAGCACCAAAAGTAAGAGTGTAGTCACCTAAGTCTCTTGATACTTCAAGGTCGATGGTAGACATGTCACTAATGTAACCTCCACCGCCGCCCCATTCTTCTGTAAACCACTCATCTACCCAATTCATTCTACCTAGAACTCTCCAGTCACCAGTATTATGAACAGCTGATAGATTCCAGCGTTTTCCAGGAAGAAGTTTCTCTAATTGATCAACTCTACCTGAACCTATTAGACCTCCAGTTCTATCAACTTCTGTTTCGACATCACTGTAAACAAATGTAAATGATGTATTGCCATTAGCTATTTCAGTGTCGTAAGTAGCAACTATGTCAAAACCGTCAGTGGTTGTATCAAAGTCGTTTACATAAAATCTGAAATTCGTTAAATCGCCTGCACCTGGAACTCCAAGTGATTGCAGAAGAGCAATGTCTGCTGCAGTGATAGAGATATCATCTCCTTGAGTAATGCGATCTTCCAATTCAATACTATAGAAATCAAAGGTTACATTTAAGGCATCTGTAGCATCCCAAACAAAACCGAAGCTGGTGTTTGTAGATTCTTCAGGAGTTAGCTCTTTACCACCGTAGTAAACAGAAACAGGGTTTGTAGGAGCTAATGTACCTTTTTGATACAAATCACCCCCAGCATCTGCAACTGTAGATATATTTGATATATTTGCTTGACCAGGTGTAGGAGCTCTAAAGCCCGTACTTGTAGTTCCTCTCAAAGAGAGGTTATCAGTAGCCCTGTAAAGGAATGACAGTTTGCTGTTGCTTGTAGATCCAAAAGTATCAAAATCTTCATAACGCACAGCCAAACCCATAAGTAATTGTTCTGACACATCTGCTTCTAAATCAACATAGAGAGCAATGTTACTTCTATCCCAAGTTCCAGCCATGCTTGGAGAAAATCCTCCAAAACCATTAGATCCAATTCCAAAGCCTTGTTTGAAATAGGGACCTATCTCCCAGCTTTCCTCATTGCCTGATATTACAGTAAATTGTTCTTCTCTAAATTCGAACCCATAAGCTACGTTTAAGTCAGAGGCAAAACCCTCAACTTCAACCGGCTTAATAAAGTCAACATTAAAGTTCTTTTCAAGTTGAACATAACTTCCAGGATTGAACTCTTTAGGAGTATCAGGTCCAAGGGAAGCATTAACGGTATTCATGATGAAATAGTCAGCTTGGTTTTCTCCTACACTAACACTCACATCCCAAAAAGTTCCTGAGTCAGTTGTTCCAGTTACACCAGAAGCAATACTCCAGTCCATTACATCTCCACCAAAACTTGGAGTAAATCCTCCTGGCCACATTTCATTAAAAACAAAACAGTTTGGATCAGCTTTTATGGCTGCTAACGCTGTATCTGTAGATGATCCAGCTCCTGTAGCAGGAACGGGAACAACTGGACAAGTCCTTGCAGCACCAGTTGTAGCTTCTGCAACATCACCAACCAATCTTGTTGCTCCTCCATCCGTAGAGAAAACTCCACCCCTATTTGTTGGGTTTCTGAAAAAGAAACCTCCTAAGACATTTCTTTCACCGTAGTTTCCAAAGAGGTAAAAATCTTTTGATTCATCTAAAGATAAACCTATATTCACAACAAACTTATAGTCATCACTCACATCAGGAGATCCCCATATCTGAGCAGGTTCAGGATAGTTCCAAATTGCGGTATTACCACCATCATAAAGTCCTTGAGCATCAGCTCTTTGAACACTTCTGCTTGTGGCTTGTGAATCTTGAAGCTCTACTGAAAAGTTAGCAAAACCAGATGAAGTAAATGGCATTCCTATATTAGCTGCTACTCTCCATGCATCTCCATCTCCTTCTTTGTATTCACCAGTTCTTATCTCTAGTTGAGTTCCTTCTGAATCATCCCTTAAGACAAAGTTCATTATTCCGGCAATAGCGTCAGAGCCATACTGGGCTGAAGCACCGTCTCTTAGAACTTCCACTTGCTTTAAAGCAATAGAAGGAATAGCAGAAATATCTGGACCTTGCGCTCCATCTGAAATCCCACTACCTAAGAAAGAGATTACAGCACCTCTGTGTCTCCTTTTTCCATTAACCAATACCAGCATATTATCAGGAGGCAAGCCTCTTAAATTAGCGGGCCTAATCAAAGTAGCGGCATCACTAATTGGTTGTGTGTTTACATTAAAAGAAGGAACTAAAGTCCTAATCATGTCTGGAAGGTCCATAGCACCTTGATTAACAAAATCAGATCCCGTAATAATGTCGACTGGCGCAGGGGAGTCCCCTACAGATCTTGCTTCTCTTCTTGAACCAACAGCAACGACTTCTTCAACATCATCTGCTCCAAAAGCAGTGAAAGAAATAGCTGGGAGGCCCAACAAAGATACAGCAATTGCCAGACTATTAAATAACCTAAATTTTTTCATATTTTTCCCCAAATTTAAAAAAATAATAAACAAAGAAATCTCCACAGATTGCTTTGCATCTATATCTCGAGGCATTCTAACTTAAAGCTTGATTTTAGGACAGTATTGTTACAATTTAGTACTGAGAACTGAAATAGAGACATTTTTATGAAAAAAAAAGAGTTTCAAGTTATTACTGCTGAAATATCTGATATTGCAGACCTAACTGAGGTAATGAATTTATCTATCAATCAACTCCAAAAACCTTACTTAAACAAAGACCAGATAGAGGCTTCTTTTGAAGCTATGGGGTTAGATCGCCAATTAATTGAAGATAAGACGTATTATAAAATTGTATACGGAGAACAAATCGTTGGTTGTGGGGGTTGGAGTAGAAGGAAGACTTTGTTTGGAGGTAGCCACACAATTGAAAGAAATGCTGATTTATTAGATAAAAAGACTGAAGCAGCGAGAATAAGGGCAATGTACACTCATCCTGATTGGGTCAGAAAAGGTGTCGGAAAACTAATTATTTCGGTTAGTGAAGAAGAGGCATTTAAAGAGGGATTTAGCCAATGCGAGTTAATGGCAACTTTAGCTGGAGAACAACTTTACATAGACAGTGGTTACGAAGTTGTAGAAGCAGTTAATTGGCAAAGCTCAAGAGGCGTTATAGTTCCCCTGAAAAAAATGACTAAAAGTTTATTACAAACATATGGATAAAAATTTTTTCATGGAAGAGGCTTTAATAGAAGCCAAAAAAGCATTAGAGAAAGGAGAAGTGCCCATTGGGGCAGTAGTAGTATTGGGGGAAGATATTATTGGAAGGGGTTACAACCAACCCATTTCAAAGAATGATCCTACGGCCCATGCTGAAATAATGGCTCTGAGGGATGCTTCTATGAATTTAAAAAATTATAGGTTAAAAGACACTTTAGTTTATTCAACACTAGAACCCTGCTTGATGTGTGCAGGTGCATTGGTCCATGCAAGAATTAAGAAATTATTTTATTCTGCTTCAGATCCTAAATCAGGAGTAATAGAGAATAATGGTAGTTTAATGCAATCTGCATTTCTAAATCATAAGATTAGTTATGAAGGAGGGATTCTTAAAGAAGAGTCTTCTAAGATTTTAAAAAATTTTTTCTTAAAGAAAAGATCCTAAACATCAAAGGATGACCATATAGGGGCATGATCAGAGGGTTTTTCCATTCCTCTTATTCTGTAATCTATACCTGCATCCACCAGTCTTTCATTAAGAGTGGGAGTTGCCCAGATTTGATCAATGCGTAATCCTCTTTTCGGTTGATCGTCAAAAGCTCTACTTCTATAGTCAAACCAGCTATACCTGTCATCAACATCAGGGTATAGGCTTCGGAAGGTATCTAATAAACCCCAGGAAGTTAAGTTATCTAACCATTCTCTCTCTTCAGGTAAAAAACTGCACTTGCCAGTTCTGAGCCATCTTTTTCGATTCGTTTCTCCAATACCTATATCTTTATCTTGGGGAGAAATATTAAGATCTCCCATAACAATCAAAAATTGTTTAGGTGAATGGTTTTCTTTTAAATGGGCTATGAGGTCCTTGTAAAACTTCCTTTTATAGGGAAATTTAGTTGGATGGTCTCTCTCTTCTCCCTGAGGAAAATACCCATTTAATACAATTACAGAATTCTTATCGGTTTTATATTCTCCCCAAACAAATCTTTTTTGAGACTCTTCATTATCTTTTTTGAAGCCTTTACCATTTTTAGTAGGCTTCTTTTTTGAAAGCAGGGAAACCCCATAGTGCCCTTTTTGTCCGTGAATGACTGAGGTATAACCCAAAGCCTCTATGGTTTCATGAGGATACTCATCATCATGAACTTTTGTTTCTTGCAAACCGATAACATCAGGATCGTGTTTTTTTATTATGGCTTCAACTTGATGGATTCTAGCCCTAACGCTGTTAATGTTGAACGATATAACTTTCAATTCCTACCCCCTTTTACTCATGGAAATAACTGGTTTATATGAGTATTTTATAAAGTCTGATAATACATTTGCTGCTTCCAAAAGGATTTCTTCTTCTATATCAGGTTCTTCTTCTGCCTCTTCTCTGTCTAAGAACGCCTGATAAGATTCAAAGGTGTTAAGGCCAATTTTTTTTCTAAAATCATTTTCCATGGCCAGTAATTCAGCTTCTGCATTCTCTTTACTGGCTCTTCTGTTATCGATGTTTAAATCAAGATATTTTTCATCTTGTTGTATCTTTCTCCAGGTTTTCATTTTTTCAAGGTGTTTGAATAAGACTGATTTATTAATTCTTTCAGCATGCTCTGAAGTGAGTAGGTCTGTTGAAGCAATTATTCTATTGAAATCTCTTACCTTTGTTTTTGCAATCGAATCATATTCTAGAGCTCCAGGAAGTTTGTTTTCTCCGATTTCTTCAGTGTCGATTGGACTTGGAAGATAAATATCTGGAGAAATGCCTTTGTTTTGTGTGCTTTTACCGGAAACTCTATAAAACTTGGATTCTGTAAATTTGATTTGGCCTAAAGATAGGGACTGAACTCTTTGGACAGTTCCTTTGCCAAAGGTATCTGTTCCGAGAACCAATCCTCTTTCATAATCTTGAATTGCACCAGCTAATATCTCTGAAGCTGATGCGCTGAACCGGTTCACTAAAATTTCTAAATGACCGTCATAAAATTGAAAACCTCTTCTTTCACCTAAACCATGAATACTGCCACTAGAGGTTTTTACTTGAACTTTAGGTCCAGCTCCTAAAAATAATTGAGCCAAGGCATTTGCCTCTAATAAGGAGCCTCCTCCATTATTTCTGAGATCTATAATCAAGCCGTCAATGTCATTATTTTTCATAGTTCTAATAAGGTTTTTAACGTCTTTACTACTGCTTCTAAAATCGTATTCCCTTCTTTGATAAGCATTAAAGTCCATATAAAAAGCTGGTAGTTCTACAACTCCAAGTTTAAATTCAGAATCAGCATTTTTAATATTGATTATTCGCTTTTCAGCAGCTTGATCTTCGAGTTTTACAATATTTCTGGTTAAGGTAATTATTTTAGTTTGTGATTCATCTAAGGAAGTTGAGGGTATAACTTCAAGTTTTACCTCAGTATCTTTTGGTCCTCTTATTAGTTGTACAACATCGTCTATTCTCCAACCTATAACATCTGTTATCTCATCTTCAGTTTCTTGCGCTACCCCGACTATTCTGTCATTTGGTTTTAATTTATCAGATTTTTCTGCTGGTCCACCAGGAACCAAAGAAGAAATTGTTGTGTATAACCCATCTGTAGATAATAAAGCCCCTATGCCTTCTAAAGATAAGCTCATATCAATATCAAAGTCTTCTGTTCTTTTAGGTGACATATAGGTTGTGTGTGGACCATAACTAAGAGCTATTGAGTTGATATAAAGATCTACAACATCTTCTGATGTAGTTCTTTCAAAGAAGTTATATTGATTATCTATCCTTTTAGTAAGTTTTATTCCCGTTTCATTCA
>JAKUUL010000027.1 GCA_022447025.1 SAR86 cluster bacterium
TCCCCAATAGAAAGAAACAGGTATCAAAATTATTTTTTCATCTTCTAGACTCAGAATTTGAGGTAGGTTTTCGGGTAAAAATCTCTTAATTTTTTGTGCACCTATATCAAATTTTGGAGGTATTAAGCGAATAAATCTTTGTAGATTTGTTTCTTCAAAGCCTTCTATAGGCGATACGGTATTTTGTTTATCTGTGTATTTATCTAAGGCAACTAATTCGCTAAGAGACTTATTGGGAAGCGCATAGATTGTTTTTGGGTTACTGAGATCTTTTTCTGAAATCCCTTCTTCAAACTCCACTTCAAAGCTAATAAAAGGAGAGACGCAGTATTTAACTGCTGAAAAAAACCTATCTCTAATCCAAAATCTCAACATAAGACTATAATTTTAGAATAGAGTTTAACCTTTCGAAGTAAACTTTTTTACTAAGACTTTTGCCGGAGTGGCGGAATTGGTAGACGCAGGGGATTCAAAATCCCCCGCCCTTTGGGTGTGAGAGTTCGAGTCTCTCCTCCGGCACCATGAGGAAAATAATTGAAACTTGAAGATTTTAGCTTTGTACTTCCAAAGGAACTTATTGCCTCTTCGCCTTTAAAAGAAAGGAGTTCCAGTAGACTTTTAATGGTAGAACATGATTTTAAAGATCTAGTCTTTTCGGAACTTCCAAACCTTCTTAAGCCAGAAGACGTTCTGGTAATTAATGATACTAGGGTAATAAATGCAAGGTTAGTTGGACAAAAGGAAACAGGAGCTAGGGTAGAACTTTTAATAGAAAAAATTCTTGATAAAGAGAATTCTCTGGTGCAACTAAGATCTAATTCTCGTTTGAGAGAAGGCGACAAGATTTCTCTCTCTGAAAGCAATGAATCCGTATCTTTAATAAAAAAAAGGGGGGATATTTGGCAAGTTAGATTTTCGCAACCAGCACAAAAAATAATTGATAGTTTTGGTTTAGTTCCCTTACCTCCTTACATAAAAAGGGAAGCCAATTCTTCAGATGCTGAGCGATATCAAACGGTTTATGCAGATCCTGCTAAAAACTATTCAGTGGCAGCGCCAACAGCTGGATTTCATTTTGATAATGAACTATTGGATTCAGTAATGGATAAAGGTGTGAATATTGCAAAAATAGCCTTGCACATTGGTATGGGTACTTTTAAGCCCATTAAAAGCAAAGTAATAACGGATCATAAGATGCATAAGGAGTCCATTGAACTAAAACAGGAAGCCATAGATTTAATTAATCTCTCAAAGGAAAAGGGCGGTAGAGTGATATGCGTTGGTACAACTTCGCTTAGATGTCTCGAGTCCATAGCTAAGGACAACAAAGGTGTTTTAAAGCCATTTACTGGAGAAACTAATCTCTTTATTTATCCTGGATTTAAATTCAGTGTGGCTGATGCACTAATTACAAACTTCCATTTGCCTAAATCTACCTTGCTTCTTTTGGTGAGTGCTTTTGGAGGATATGAGAAGATGAGAGAAGCTTATAAGTACGCAATACAAGAAAAGTACAGGTTTTATAGTTATGGAGATTCAATGTTTATCAATGCCAATCCTGATTAGATCATGACATTTGGGTTTAATCTTATAGCCGAAGACGGGCAAGCGAGATTGGGTGAGGTCACTACTTCTCATGGAAAGATAGATACTCCTGTCTTCATGCCAGTAGGTACTTACGGTGCAGTCAAAACACTTTCTCCTAGAGCCTTAATGGACTTGGAGGCGCAAATAATTCTTTCCAATACTTACCATCTTATGGAAAGACCAGGAATAGAAATAATTAAAAAGCATGATGGGTTACATAACTTTATGTCTTGGGATAAACCAATTTTGACTGATTCAGGAGGCTACCAGGTCTTTAGTCTGGCTAAAAAGAGATCTATTTCGGAAGAGGGGGTTACCTTTAATTCTCCTTTAAACGGAGATTCCATTTTTTTATCACCTGAATCATGTATGCAACTTCAAACTGATTTTGGAGTTGATATAGCGATGGTATTAGATGAATGCACGTCGTTCCCTGTAACAAAAGCTAAAGCAAAAGAATCCATGTTGTTATCAATGAGATGGGCTCAAAGATGTAGAAATAGTTTTTCGTCAGACACTTCGGGATTATTTGGAATTGTACAAGGAGGGATGTTTGAAGACCTTAGAGAAGAATCACTAGAAAAACTCATTGATATAAATTTTGAAGGTTATGCAATAGGAGGTTTGTCGGTTGGAGAGTCCAGAGAAGAAATGCTGAAGGTTGTAGATTTTATAGCTTTGAGGATGCCTAAAGAATCGCCAAGATATCTGATGGGTGTTGGCACTCCCTTGGATATTTTAAACAGTGTTCAGAAAGGAATTGATATGTTCGATTGTGTAATTCCGACAAGGCATGCTCGTAATGGTTATCTTTATACCTCTGAAGGCGTAGTTAAGCTAAGGAATTCGAAGAACAGGGACTCTATGAAGCCTTTGGATGCTAATTGCGATTGTTACACTTGTACTAATTTCTCCCGAAGTTATCTATTTCATCTTGATAAAACTAAAGAAGTTTTGGGTTCAACCTTAAATACCATTCACAATGTTTATTTTTATTTGAACTTAATGAAGCAGATCAGGGATTCAATTAAGCAACATAAATTTAATGCTTTCGTAGATAAATGCAGAGATACTTGGGATAATTCAGATTATCCCCATATAGAGAAATGATATGAATGAAACACCTACTTTTTTTGATCCTACCTTCTTATTATTAATAGGTTTTTTTGTGCTGATCTATTTCTTAATGATCCGGCCTCAGAACAAAGCGAGAAAAGCACATGAAGAATTGGTTGCCGGTATTGAAGTGGGTGACGAAGTTGTTTCCTCTGGAGGCCTTTTAGGCAGAGTAACCAAGATAAGCGATCAATTTTTTGAGATTAATCTGGGAGACAACAACCGAGTGAAGATTCAAAAAACAGCAATTTCTAATGTCCTTCCAAAAGGAACAATCAACTCAATCTAATAAGCAAAGTGAAACCCTTCGGTATCTGGAAATATCTCCTTATCTTAATAATTTTAAGTTTTGGAATAATATACGCTTTACCTAACCTGTATGCTCCAGATCCAGCAGTGCAAGTCTCGTATAACGACAGCACGCAAATTCACGATCGGAAGCTTCAACAGCGTTTAACTAAAGTTTTAGAAGATGGTGAACTTAGCAACGGTGTACCAGAAGTAGAAATACATAAGAAATATGCCCTTATAAGACTTTCTTCTGCAGAAGAACAATTAAGAGTCAAAGATCTCTTGTCTTCAGTAGGTGATGATTTAATTGTTGCACTTAATTTAGCGCCTACAACTCCCGAGTGGTTAGAAAATATTGGCGGTGAACCTCTGAAACTAGGCTTGGACTTAAGAGGAGGAGTTCATTTTTTAATGGAAGTGGATACAGAGACTGCTCTAAGCAACAGACAGAATGGAACACTGCTAGATATAAGAAGAAAATTAAGAGATGAAAAGATTCGTTACAACTCATTATTTGTTGAAAAAGATCAAACCATAAGATTAAAAGTTACAGATGAGGCTGTATTTGAATCAGCAACCGAACTGCTGGAGGACAATTATCCTCAATTTGTTATCGGTTACACCCAAGCAGGAGATCAATTTAATATTTCCTTGAGCCTATCAGAAGATGAGATAGATCAGATAGAAGCAGACGCCATAGACCAAAACCTAACCACTCTTCGAAACAGAGTCAATGAATTAGGAGTATCAGAACCGATTGTACAAAGACAAGGAAAGAAAAGGATCATTGTAGAACTTCCCGGTATTCAAGACACTGCTGAAGCAAAGAAAATTTTAGGTAAAACAGCTACATTGGAATTCCATCTAGAAGCTGAATACGACACACCCAGAACCAGAAAGACCTCCTACCCCCACAGGGACACCAGATTAGGAGTCAGTGAATTACAGGACCAAATAATCATAGGTGGAGATCAGGTGGCAACAGCCCAAGCTAGCTTTGATGAAAGTGGCTTACCACAAGTTAACATTACTTTAGATGGAGCTGGTGGGGCTAGGATGCATCGAGCTACGAGGGGCAATATAGGAAAAAGACTAGGTGTCTTGTTTGTAGAGCAAAAAAATAAAACCACCTATCAAAGAGGTGCCGATGGAAATCGGGTGGCAGTTCAGCAAACCTTCGAGACTAAGGAAATAATAAGCCTAGCTACTATTAGAGCAGCCTTGGGGACCCAATTTAGGATCACAGGTTTAGACAGCCCGCAAGAGTCATCTGAGCTTGCCTTGTTGTTAAGGGCAGGAGCCCTTGCAGCACCAATGCGTTTTGTTGAAGAAAGAACCGTGGGACCCAGTTTAGGTCAAGACAATATCAATGCAGGCATACTTTCTATGCAGTTAGGCATGACTCTGGTACTTTTATTCACACTCTTTTATTACAGAGTTTTTGGGGTCGCGGCTAGCCTTGCACTTGGAACTAACATCATTCTATTGGTAGCGATTATGTCCATACTTTCGGCTACTTTGACTCTACCCGGTATTGCAGGAATTGTTCTTACCGTAGGTATGGCGATAGACGCTAATGTATTGATATTTTCCAGAATTAAAGAAGAGTTAAAACAGGGCACTGAACCCTTACAGGCAATAGACCAAGGTTACGACAAAGCTTTCCTGACTATTTTAGATGCTAATTTAACTACTCTTTTAGTTGCAGTAATTCTGTACTCGTTAGGTACTGGGCCTATAAAAGGATTTTCTGTAACTCTTTCTATAGGAATCCTAACGTCTATGTTTACAGCTATTGTTGGCACAAGAGGATTTATTTACCTCATATACAGGAATAAAAAGAATCCAAGCAGGATAGCGATATGAATTTCAACTTAGACTTTATGGCCTGGAGAAAGATAGCTCTAGGAGTTTCTATAATTTTAGTTATTGTTTCCATTCTGTCTTTAGGGCTAAAGCAATTAAATTATGGATTGGATTTCACTGGCGGTTCTTTGGTAGAACTTCATTACCCCAAAGAAGTTAAAGTTGGAGACATAAGGCAAAGTCTTACAGAGGCAGGTTATGAGGGAGCCCAAGTTGCTTTATTTGGATCTACTCAAGACGTTTTAATAAAACTACCTGGAAGTGTAAGTGACACTTTAGGCACTGAGATCATTGAAGTATTAAGACAGGAAACCTCCGAACAAATTGACTTAAGACGTATTGAATTTGTGGGTCCTCAAATTGGTGACGAACTGAGGGATGACGGAGGCCTGGCCATGTTATTGGCCTTGGGGTTAATGATGCTGTACATCGCATTTAGGTTTCAGTCTCGATTTGCTGGGGCGGCAGTACTCGCATTAGTTCATGATGTGGTAATCGTCTTAGGGGTTTTTTCCTTATTTAATCTAGATTTTGATTTAACGGTATTGGCTGCCTTATTGGCTGTTATTGGTTATTCATTAAATGATACGATCGTCGTGTCAGATCGAATAAGAGAGAACCTAAGAATTCAAAGAAAATCTGATACAGAAGAAGTAATTAATCTGTCCTTAAATCAAATGTTAAGTAGAACCTTAATCACTTCACTGACTACCTTGCTGGTTTTATTTTCTCTTTATTTATTCGGCGGAGAATTAATTAAGAATTTTGCTCTTGCACTAATATTTGGTGTCGTAGTGGGAACTTATTCTTCAATTTACATTGCATCGAATGCTTTAGTAATGATGGGCTTAACCGGCGAACATTTGGTTGTTCCTGAAAAAGAAAACGAAGATTTTAACGATTTACCCTAATCTTCTGCTCGATAAGCAAAAGGCTTTATGGCTTTTAACATTGGCTTAAAGCATTTTGTAGTAGATGCGAGAATATTCCCACCTTCTCGGTACTCTGGCTCTCCGAAATAGTTACTAACTAACCCCCCAGCTTCTTGAACCAAAAGGCCTCCGGCAGCTATATCCCAGTCTTCAAGACCACTGCCCCAGAAACCATCCAGTCTTCCTGCCGCGACATTAGCTAGATCCAAGGCTGTTGATCCTGTTCTTCTGATTGTTAACCCGTGAGAATAAAGAGCTCTAAAAGTAGCTATATTGTCATGGCGTACTCTTCCTGATTCAGTATTGTGAGAAGAGTTGCTAAGGAGTGCCCCTCTAATTCCTGTTCTTTTGCTGACCCTGATTCGTCTATTGTTTAAATAAGCGCCTTTACCCAAACTAGCAGTAAATTCATCTTGTCTTGAAACGTCTAAGGTAATGGCGTGAAGTGTTTTACCTTTTTCTACATAAGCTATTGTGATTGCGTAGTAAGGAAAACCATGAATATAGTTAGTCGTTCCATCCAGAGGGTCGATAACCCAGACCGATTCAAGGTCTATACCTTTTCCTTTTGTTTCGCCTATTTCTTCCGACAAGTAGCTGTGCTTAGGATAAGTCTTTTTTAAAGAACTTATGATGATATCTTCAACTCTTTTATCCATCTCTGTAACGTAGTCAGCAGGTCCTTTTTCAATGATATCCATCTTATCTACTTCGTCTTTAAAACGAAGTAGTTCTTTGCATCCTGTTCGAGCTGCTTCAAGAGCTATGTTTACTTTTGGTTCCATTATCAATTTAAAGGTTGCGTATTCTATCAGAAGCTTGAAATTAGCCTGATAGAATATGGACATGGCTAGTAAAAAAGATGTTCTTCAATTGATTCAACAGAATATCAGTTTCATTTTGGTAGGCACTACCCACCCAGGCAATATCGGTGCTGCCGCAAGGGCTATGAAAAATATGGGAATACATCAAATGGGGTTAGTTTCGCCTAAGGAATTCCCCCATGAAAAAGCTTTTTTTCGAGCGAAAGCAGCAACCGATGTGCTTGAAAAAGCGGTGATATACAAATCTTTAAAAGAAGCCATCTCTGAAACTAAATTAGTAATTGGAACAAGTGCAAGAAACCGTAAAGTACCCTGGCCAATAGTGAGTCCCAGCGAAGCGGCAGAAGAAATAGTCTCATTCAGCAAAACCAGCGAGGATAAGACAGCAGTGGTATTTGGTCGGGAAGACAGGGGTTTAACTAATGAAGAGCTTGGATTATGTAATCTTCATGTACACATACCCTCAAGTGATGAGTACCCTTCATTAAACTTGTCTCAGGCAATTCAAATCATTGCCTACGAAATTAGATTGAAAGCTTTATCCCATGAAGGGAAGTTAAAAAAACAAGAGTGGGATGTCCCTTTAGCTGAAAATGCAGAAATTGAAAAATTAATAGAGCATTTTGATGAGCTTATGCAAGAAGTGGAATTTTATAAAACAGATAATCCAAGACAATTACTTAGAAGGGTAAGGAGGTTCTTCAAACGATCCAAGTTAGATCACATTGAAGCTAATGTTTTTAGAGGAGTTTTTGCAGCAATTCAAAAAAAGTTAAAAAGATAGTTTTACTTGTAAGTGTATTACTTTACTAATACACTTGTATAAAAAGTGTTCACATGCAATGGACGAATGACCAACCTATCTACCAGCAGGTTCGAGACCATGTTGTTTCTCTTATTATTGATGGAGTCTTAGACGCGGGAGAGCCAATTCCTTCTGTGAGGCAGATGGCCGTGGAAGGAGGGGTTAATCCTTTAACAGTTTCAAAAGCTTATCAGGAATTGGTAGATCTTAAGATTGTAGAAAACAGACGCGGTTTGGGAATGTTTGTAACTGAACCCGCCAAAAAGCAGTTACTGAAGATAGAAAAAGAAAAATTTTTTAAAGGAGATTGGCCAGCTGTATTAAAAAAAGCTGATCAGTTGAACATAGACTTAGTTAAATTAGTTAACAAAGGTTAATGATGGAAGCAAATACAGTCATTAGAGCCAGAGATATTTCAAAAGCATATAGTGGCAGCTCTGCTTTATCGGGTTTCAATTTAGATGTTCACTCAGGACAAATAATGGGCCTTATCGGTCCTAACGGAGCCGGTAAATCTACTTTTTTACAGGCTGTACTAGGGCTTGTAGACACTTCAGGCGAATTAGAGGTCTTGGGGCTTTCTCCTAATAAGGATAGGCATGAATTATTGAGCAGAGTCTGTTCTATAACCGATGTAGCAGTAATGCCTAGATGGATGAAAGTAGGGCAAGTACTTAATTATGTGGATGGCGTTCACCCAAGGTTTGATATAAGCAAAGCGAGAAAAATTCTATCAAAAACGAACATCAAGACGAGTTCAAGAGTACGAACTCTTTCAAGAGGAATGGTAGTTCAACTTCATCTTTCCATAGTAATGGCAATTGATGCGGAGCTATTAGTTCTAGATGAACCTACTTTGGGATTGGATTTATCTTATCGAAAAGAATTTTATTCACAATTAATTGAAGATTATTTTGATGGAAACAAGACTATTATCATCAGTACTCATCAAGTTGAAGAAATAGAAGGAGTGCTATCCGATGTAGTTTTTATGGATCAAGGAAAGGAAGTAATGAGTGGATCCATAGATGAATTAAATCAAAAATTTTTAGAACTTAGGCCCAAAGCTGAAAATTTTGAAAAGGCCAAAGCCTTAAATCCTATTTATATTAGAACTGAATTAGGAAGGCCCGTTTATCTTTATGAAAATGCGGATGCAGAAAAATTGCGTGCTTTTGGCGAAGTACACCCGCCCGCAATCGCAGATCTATTTCTTGCTGTCATGAAAAAGAATAAGGAAGGAGAGGTAAAGTGAATGCCTTAAAAGCCATTATCAGAAGGGAGTTGCAAGAGCACAAATGGGGGTTTGTGTATTTACCCTGGATTGTAGCTGCTTTCATGTCTCTGGTGATTGTTATGGTTTATTTGGGTTTAACTGAAGTGAACACTGAAAATTTTAAATTTTCTACTGAAGTGTTTGCAGACCCTGAAACAGTACAAGGGATGAACGAAGCAACCTTGGATCAAAGAAAGGCTGGTATAAGAGCAGGATTGTTAGTCTTAGGGTTTCCGTTAGTAATCGCCTTAGGATTTGCCATCCTAGCTTACAGCTTGAGTACATTTTTTGACGAGAGAAAAGATAAGAGCATAATTTTCTGGAGATCTTTACCTGTTTCTGATTCTTTCACAGTTCTTTCAAAATTGTCAGTTGCTCTATTTGTTGCCCCTCTATTGGTTATTCCAGCGTTATTGTTTTTACATTTAGTTTCAGTTACAGCAGGTTCTATTTTCTTTGCTGTATCTGACATCGTTCCTTTCACTTGGGCTTGGCAAGCCTATCCTTGGTTGGATTGGATTAGAGTTATTTTTAGTCTTTGGATGCAAGCCTTATGGAGCTTCCCAGTAATTGCTTGGATTATGCTCACTGGAGCTTATGCAAGAAAGCCAGTAGTGACGGCAATATTACCTCCTGTGGTTATAGTTTTAGTAGAAGGAGTATCACTGTCTTCCTCTGTATTTTATGATTCTTTAATAGACAGGCTTACTCCTTGGTCAAGATCAAGTTCTTTTCCTAAAGAATATGAAACCCTTCAGGTAGCGGAAATAAGTGATGTCCCTTTATTATTAGGAATGAACGAATTCTGGATAGGAATAGGACTGGGTGCTATTTTTGTCTTTTTAACTATTTATTTTAGAAGTAAAAGCGACTACGCATCAGTTGAATAGGGTTTGACCTTAAGGCAGATGCTTCTTACAATGCCGCACCAAATCAAGTGTCCCCTTCGTCTAGTCTGGTCTAGGACACCAGGTTTTCATCCTGGCAACAGGGGTTCGAATCCCCTAGGGGACGCCAGATTCCTGAAAACCCTTATAGAATAGGGGTTTCAGAGTCTCAATTTTCAAAATGTTGCCATATCCTTCCCGTAATGTTGACCGATTGTTGCCTTAAATATTGCCACGGCGATAGTTTTTTTCCCATTTTTCCTCTTATTGGTATAGTTAACCTTTAAAGAAATCAGAGAGGTAATTATGAAAAGAGTAGTCACAGGCCATGACGAAAATGGTAAGGCAATATTTGTAAAAATTGGAGAACCTGAACATGTTGTAGATACACCTGGGGTTCTCTGGAAGGAACTCTGGGCTACTTACCCAGACGATACTATCCCGGTTGATGCAACTGCTGAACCTTCATTATCGAATAAGTGGAAATCAGTTTTTCCTGATTTAGGCGAATCAAGAGTAAGGGTAGTAACTTTCGATCCAAGTAAATCTACTGATGACATTTACGATGAGTCTGTTATGAATCAAAGAGCCAAGGCTTTACCTGGACTCATGGAACATATGGAACCAGAAAATGAAGGTATGCACACCACTGATTCTGTAGACTATGGTGTTGTAATTTCTGGCAACCCTAAACTTGAATTAGATGATGGAGAAACTGTAGACCTTGAACCTGGGGATATTGTTATTCAGAATGGAACCCGTCATGCTTGGCGTTTTAAAGATGATGAAGTAACTACTATGTTGTGGGTACTAATTGGCACTAAAAGAAATTAACTTTTAATAGAAGAATGTTATCAACTAAATCTTACTTTTTAACAACTCACTCTGGAAGCCTACCCAGGACTAAAGATCTTGTTGAACTATATGTTGCTTTATCTAGAGGGGAAGAAGTAGATAAAAGTAAACTTGAAGATGCGATCTATACTTCCACTGATGCTGTTATTCAGAATCAGATTAATAGCGGCATTCATATAGGCAACAACGGCGAACAAACAAGAGAAAGTTTTTTCTCTTATGTTAGACACAGAATGTCAGGTTTTGGAGGTGCTAGTAATAGGCCTGCTTTCCAAGATATGGTTGATTATCCTTCCTGGGTGGACTTAAAACTTTCAGGTTATCTAGATGGTGTTAGCCTAATTTCCGCTCCTCAAGCGCAGGGAGAGGTCACTTATACAAATAAAGATCCACTTGAGAAGGAGATTGATCAATTCAAAGATTTCCTTGCTAAAGAAGACAGCCCTTTTGAAGAAACATTTATGACGGCACCTTCACCAGGAATTATTGCTGCTGCAATGGAAGATGTATTTTATGGAGACATGGATGCTTACTTAGAAGCTTTAGCTGCCGCTTTAAAAACAGAATACGACGCCATTTATTCTGCGGGCCATGTTCTGCAACTTGACTGTCCTGATTTAGCAATGGAGAGACATGTATATTTTGCTGATAAAAATGATGCTGAGTTTATTGAATTCATTAACAAGGTTATTAAAGCTATAGATACAGCTTTAACCGATATACCAAAAGAGTCAGTGAGAATGCATGTTTGTTGGGGTAACTACAATGGACCTCATGATTCAGATATACCACTAAAAACTATTCTTCCAAGCTTAATTAATGCCAAAGTAGGGGCGTTAATGTTATCAATGGCAAATCCCAGACATGCGCATGAATATAGACTACTTACAAAAGAGAATTTACCGGAGGATATGCTTATAGTTGCAGGAGTAATCGATACAACCTCGAATTATGTAGAACATCCAGAAGTGGTAGCAGATAGAATCGAGGCAGTTGTTTCTAGTATTGAAGATCCACAAAGAGTTATTGTAGGTACAGATTGTGGATTTGATACTGCAGCAGGTTTTAGAGATGTAGCTGAAGAAGTAGTCTGGGCTAAGCTTAAAGCGCTATCCGCTGGAGCTGAAATAGCTTCAAAAAGGTTACTTTAAAAACTTAAAAAAATTAGATCATTGTTAAATGAAATTTTTTTTAAGTTTATTGCTAATTTCTAATTTTGTTATGTCAGAAGAAACTTTTACAAATACCAATCAAACTTCTTTTGAAAGCGAAAGATCTTTGAAAGAATTTCTAAAGTGGAGGTTTACTAGAAAGCAACCTGAAAGGATTCAGATAGAAACCTCGGATGACTGGAAACAGTTAGAGCAAGAACCAAAATATTATGCCGTGTGGGTAGGGCACTCTACTTATCTCCTGAATAATGGAGGACTAACTATTTTAACTGATCCAGTCTTTTCAAAAAGGGCCTCACCTTTTCCAATTGCGGGTCCAAAACGTCTCATTTCGCCAGCCATTTCACTAAAAGAACTGCCATCAATAGACATTATTACAGTTAGTCATAATCACTATGACCATCTAGATATAAAGAGCTTAAAGACCTTACGTGAGCTTAATCCAGATGCCTTATTTCTTGTTCCAAAGGGCGATAAAAGACTTTTAAAAAAATCAGGTATAGAAAACGTTAAAGAATTTCTTTGGTGGGAAGAGGTAGAAATTAAGAACACTAAATTTACCTTT
>JAKUUL010000028.1 GCA_022447025.1 SAR86 cluster bacterium
CTATTTCTTGAGAAGTCATACAACCAGGATTTAAATGAGGCAGTAATTCTGTATTTTCTATAACTGCCTTAGAGGCTTCTTTTAAATATTCTAAAGTAGATTGATAGCCCATGTTGGATAGAGCTTTTCTAGCAGTTGAATACCTTAATTCAGGTCTTTCTCCTAAGGTGAAAAGAGCTTCTTTACATCCTAAAAGCTCAGCGTTTTTAGCAGAATCAATTACTTCTTTTAGTGACATATAAGGTGATGAAACCTTTTTTGGAGTTTTTGCAAAAGTACAATAATGACAAACATCTCTGCATAAATGAGTTAAGGGAATGAAGACTTTTGGAGAGTAAGTAACTAAAGACCCATGGCCTTTATCTCTGATATTAGATGCTTCTCTAATTAAATCAGAAGTATTCGTATTTCTAGCCAAAGCTAGTATTTCTTTTGTTTTCAATTAATTAATATTTTCTAATAGAAAATTAACGGAATCTTTCATAGAGGATCTTCTGGCTTTCCAGTTTCCACCTAAGTGAGCTCCTATTTTGGCTCTATCTTTAAATAATTGAGCCCGTTCATGAGGTTCATTCATAAAGGTTTTTTTGCCTTCCTTGTCTTCGTGGTAATGCGAACCATCCTTTCCTACTATAGTATGCCTACGTCCAACTGCTATGGCATTGGGTATAAACATTACAGGGTCTATAGCATCAAAGGAGTGATGACTGCCTTCGTAAGAAATTATCTTACTATTACCTCCGTTTTCATTTATAGCTGGGGATAATTTTTCTATTAAAATAGAAGGAGTGTAATCATCATCTGCACCAATAAGGGTTAAAATTGGTGATTTACTCCATCTCATTTCTTCAGGCCACATAAACGCACCTGGATAAAAGGCGATATGTCCGGCAAATCTTTCTCCTCCAGGAGCTAGTTTTTCGGCTAACGGTTCCCAGGCAGAATAAATAGCTGTACTTCCACCAAGGCTCCATCCTGTTATAAAAATTTTAGTGGAGTCTATATCAGGGTGTGTAGATAAAATCTTTAAGGCGTTAAAACAATCGGCAAGAACTGTAGCCAAAGTAACTTGCATTTGATCTTCAACAATTGAAACAACTTGCCTAGCATCAAAACTATTTACTCTAAAAATGGCGAAACCATTATTTAAAAAATTGACAGCATGTTCATGATGATGACCTCTCCAACCTAAGCTTCCATGCATACAAATAACCAAAGGGTATTTTTCTTTCTTTTCTTCGGGGAAAACAAGAGTGCCAAACATATCTTGTTCTTCGCATTCTTTAGAATTTAGAATGTGAAAAAATTCAAATGGGTTTGTAGATTTATAGGCTATTAACCCATCATCACCCGATTGAAATTTATGTTCCGTCATATTGAATAGATTTTATATAGTCTAACGCTTTAGTGTAACCACTTTTTTTAATTAATTTAGTTAAATCAGAATCTCTATCAATATCAAATTCTAATCTTTTAGAACGATAAAGTCTTACTTGAATTCCTTCCCTGTGAGCTAATTCCATATGCGCTAAGCAGCTTCCTGGTCCATATTTAAATTTCAAAATATCTGGAGGAGTACAAATCATGCAATTAGTACCTTCTCCCATTGAGTCCGGTGAAATAGTTATTCCTTTTTTAAATTCCTTAATCAGAGTTTTGTGTTTTTTTGTAACAGATTTCAAAATAGAAGCATTAGTTCTGGGTATGTCTCCATGCAGAATTAAAATCGTCTTGGCTCCAGATTTTTTAGCTTTTAATGAAGCTTCTGTTATGCCTTGATTAAGACCTGGTTTTTTTTGTAAAAGAGAGTTAAACCCCAAGTCTTTAACATACTTTACGACATCTTTGTCTTCGGTTACGACCATATACTCTTTAAATAACTTACTCTTTTTTTGACTTAATAATATTTTTTTTAGCATGTGTTTAACTAGTACTCTGCGCTCTTCTAAATTCAACACATCGCCAAGTCTGCTTTTAGGTCTTTTAAAAGATTTAATAGGTGTAATGGCCCAAATCATAGTGCTTAAGCTAACTTTCTTAATTCCTCTAAACATACCTTAGCTAGAGATACTTTATCTTCATTATTTTTCATATAAATGGAATCTACTAAATAGTCTATTGAACCTATGTTAGCTTGATTGTCCTTATCTTTTTGATCTATCACTAAAATATTAATTAATTCTGAATAATGAGCAGCTATAGCATTTACACTCGGTTCAACTTTCATCTCATCCATAATTTTAGCGGTTGGTCCTTTAATGGAATCATTATCTATTATTGGAGAAACAGCAAGAATAGGTATATTAGTTTCAAGTAGAAAAGTTCTAATTTTATTGATAGAGAGAATGGGATCTACACTTAAATAAGGGTTAGATGGACAAATAATGATACCTGTAAACTTATCATCTTTTATCAGCTCTTCCAGAGAAGTTGGTACTTCAGCTACCTCACTTCCTAAAAATTCAATTTTTTCTATCTTGGGATCACATTTATGTTTTACAAAATACTCCTGAAAACTTAACTTTCCTTGATCAGTTTGTATCATTGTTTGTACTGGACTTTCAGACATAGGAAGAATGTTGTGTTTAAGACCTAACTGGCTTGATAGATTTCTTGTCACCTCGGATAACTTAAGTCCCTCTTTAAGTAATTGAGTTCTTCTTATATGAGTGGCTAAGTCCTTATCTCCTAATTGGAACCAGGTATCAAGACCATATTTTTTTAAACTCCCTAATGCATTCCAAGTTTCTTCTTTAACTCCCCATCCCTTTTTTGGATCATTTACACCAGCTAACGTGTACATAACGGTATCCAGATCTGGTGATATGTGTAAATCTAAATGTATAAAATCATCGCCGGTGTTAACCAGAAATACAATTTCCTCGGGAGTTGTTAGTTGTGATAAACCATAAGCTAACTTTGCACCCCCCACACCACCGCACAGAGCTAAAATCTTTTGTTTCATAAGTTATCTAAAAAGATCTTCTGATGCCTTTCTTATTAAGGCTTTAGCATTATTCATATCGCTTGATTCTTTCATCCCTTTCACCAATACCACTGGTAAACCTTCTTTTCCTTGCCCCATCAATAACGAAGCTGCAGATGCTATTTCATCTGCTATACCAACTTCTGTAACCTCTAATGTATTACCAAATAAGTCTGTTTCTCCTCTCAAATCAGATAAAACTTTAGCTCCACTTGAACCTATTGCTATGCCCACGATTCCGTTTCGCCATGCTCTTCCAGAACTATCATTAATAATGACACCAATTTTTATTTGAGTCTGTTTTAGTACCTCCTTTTGGATTTCTGCGGCACTTTTATCTGGATCAAGCGGTAATAATAATACCCTTGGATTTTCATTATCTGACTCTATATTTGAACGATCTATACCAGCATTAGCATGGATTAATCCGAGGTTATTTTCTACAACTATTACTCCTTTTCTGTATCTAATGACTTCTTTAGACTCATTAAGAATTAATTGCACAAGCCTAGGATCTTTATCGGTTTTATTAGACAGCTCGTTAGCTTCTGGAGAAGGGTTGATTTCATTTAGAAACGCATATCTGCCTTCAGATTTAGAAATAATTTTCTGAGCTATGACAAGAACATCTCCATTATTTAAAGAAATTTTGTTCTTTTCTAGTGCTATAAGAATTATCTCTACTAAATTATCCCCTTCATTAATTAAAGGAATTTCTTCAAGAGCAGTTAATTCAATTTTGTTCAATTTTATTTTTTTAAGCCAGTTACTTTTATTCCTGAGTGGGAAATTGCATGATGCTTATTGATGCTAATTAATACAGAAGTCATAGCTTCTACAGCAGCAGAATTAGGCAACATGCCTGCGTGCCAACCTTTCATACCTAATGTATTTACTAAATCAATAACCTCCTGCCTCCATTCTTTTTTGTTTCCACAAACTAGAACATCACAGTCAATTTCTTTATCACTTTGTAATAACTCTGCTGAAATATTCTGAAAAGCTGATACTACCCTTACATCATCGCCCAAAATATTCTGAGCTATTTCTGCTGCAGAACCTTCACTTGGCAATTGAACAGTTGCAACTTTAGGTGGCATTAAAGGTACTGTTGTATCTATAAATAACTTACCTTTTAATTCAGTTTTGCACTCTTCCACAATACCTCTTTGATGTGCAAAAGGAACGGTCAAAATAATTATCTCTCCCTGAAGAGCTGCATCTTTATTTAATAAACCTTTTGTATTTTTACCTAAAGATCTTTCTGCATGTTGTGCTTTCTCTAAAGTCCTAGAACCAATAATTACCTTATATCCTGCTTTTAATAATCTGGTAGCAAGACCTGTCCCTAGATCACCTGTTCCCCCTAAAAGGGAAATAAGTTTTTTATTCATAGTTAAATTTTATTTACTAGCTACAGAACCACCGTCACAAGCTATAGTTTGTCCAACAGTGTATTCACTAGCTCTTGAGCATAAAAAGATAGCTAAACCCGCTATGTCTTCCATATCACCTACTCTTCCGCTTGGATTCCCTTCACCAACTTGTGACCAGTCAACATCTGTTTCTCCTCCAAAACCTACCCCAGTACTTAGCATCCAAGTTGGAAATGGTCCAGGTGCTATGGCATTTACTATAATTTTTTCTTTAATTAGAGTGGCAGCTAATATTCTTGTGAGATGATGTAAAGCAGCTTTAGAAGGCCCGTAAGCATAGTTTTCAAAAGCTCCAGCACTTAAACCATCAATTGAACCGATATTTACTACCCTAGATGGATCATTTTTGACGCCTTCTCTGAGTAAAGGTAATAACCGTTGTGTTAAGAAAAAAACACCCTTAACGTTAGTATCCATTACCTTATCCCAACCATTTTCAGGATACTCGTCTAGAGGAGCACCCCAGGCCGCTCCGGCATTATTTATTAAGATATCTAAATGACTTTCTTTGTTGCTCAGTTCAGTAACCAATGACTCGATACCTCCTAAGTTTGAAAGATCAGAAGGCAATGAAATACATTCGCCACCGTATTCCTTTGTAAGTCGTTCTGCAGTTGCGTCACAAACCTCTGCTTTTCTAGAGCTGATATATACCTTTGCACCGCTTGCTAAAAAGCCAGCAGCTATCATTTCCCCTATACCTCTAGAGCCTCCTGTAACTAGTGCTACTTTACCTTTTATTGAAAACAAGTCCTTCATAATTACTCCTTGATAAATGAATTAAAACCTCAATATATATAGTGTAGGTGCCTTAGGGGCCTACGTAAATTAAATAATAACTTGCTTAAATAAGGAGTAAAAAATGTTAAATACAACTTTTGATTCAATTTGGAGAGACATCTCTCCATTTGCTGTTGGGTTCGATAGAACTTTTAATACTTTGGAACTACTAGCTAGTTCCAGAACTAAAGAAACTAACTATCCACCTTACAACATAAGAAAGATATCTGAAGATCAATATGCTATTGAACTAGCAGTTGCTGGTTTTGAGGATAAAGATATAGATATTGAATTAGTAGAAGAAACTTTAACTATTAAAGGTAATAGACCAAAAGAAGCCAGTGATGGACTTCTTCATCAAGGTCTGGCAGCCAGAGATTTTGTTAAAAAGTTTGTTCTTTCTGATGATATGGAAATAAAGGGAGCTGCTTTATCAAATGGCATGCTCTATATAGGGTTGGAAAGAATTATCCCTGATGAAAAGAAACCTCGAAAGATTAAACTTACATCAAAGAGTAAACTTTTAGGTTAAATATACAAAACAGCGGGGGATAACAGTGATTATCCCCTCTGCTTTTGTGCTTATAGTGGTTTTCTAAAGAGAAGTGTCATCCTGTCACTTTCTCCTATAGATTCGTATTTTTCCCTATCTACATCATCCAGCCGTAAACGTGGAGGTAAAGTCCAAACCCCTTTTGGGTGATCTTTTGTATCTTTTGAATTAGCGTTTATTTCAGATTTGGCGACAAGCTCAAACCCATTTTTTAGAGCTACTTCTATTGCATGAGCTTCCGTTACATAGCCACTACTCTTCATGGCTTCTAGATCTGTACCTGGATTCGCTCTATGTTCAACCACTCCAAATATTCCTCCTGGCTTCAATGCAACCATGGAACTCTTAAAGATAGAATCCATTCGTGGTCCCAACCAATTATGTAAGTTTCTAAAAGTTACAATAGCATCTACACTATTTGGGTCAGCTAAATTAGAGCTTAAACTCACTATCTCAACTCTTCCAAACATTGGATCACTATCCATCTTCTTTTTAAAACCGTCCATATAGTAACTGCCTTGAGCAGCGATTAGTGTCCCTGGATAATGAATATAATTAGCTAAAATTTCTGTGTACCAGCCCCCTCCTGGGTTTAACTCAACTACCGTCATATCCGATTGAATATTGAAAAAGGTAAGGGTTTCATAAGGATGCCTATAAACATCCCTTGAAATGAACTGTGGAGATCTGTCTTGGCTTTCTATGGACTCCTTTAAACTGTGAGCGAGTAGATTTGGTACATTGATTAACAAAGCAAATACCAGAAAGAAACTTTTAATTGTTTTCATAATTTATTACCGTTTTTAAAAAGAATATTTTAACAGTTAGTTAAAACTATATAGCAGTCTTTAAAAGCGTAGATATTACTCTTTCTAATTGCTCTAAAGTACCGCATTCAAAAACCTTAGTGCAATACGCTGAATAAGTGTTCATCACAGAATCTCCAGTATTCCAACGATACTTCCCTTCTGGATTTAACCAGTAAACTTGTTTTGATCTCTCATATACAGACTTTAAAAGTTCAGCTTTTTCAGGACCAAAATTATTTCTAGCGTCGCCCAGAATAACCACAGTTGTTTTTTTGTCTATTTCGTCTATACAAAGGCTAACAAAATCTGAAAATGCGTGAGCATAATCTGTAGATCCACCCCCGTACTTGGAAAGAGCAGACTCAATTGAATCCTCTAAATTACCGCCTTTAAATTCATCTGTAACCTCACCTAAATGAGAAGAAAAAACAAAAGCTCTAATTTTTGAAACTACTTCAGTTAGACTAAAAAGGAACATCAGCATAAATCGAGCATAAGCACCTACTGATCCACTGACATCACAAATAACTAATATCTTAGGTCTATCTACTTTCTTATAAGACCATCTTAAATTAAATAATATGCCTTGATTAACCCAGTTATCCTGAATAGTTTTTCTTATATCTAACTTCCCCCTCCTAAAATTTTTCTTTCTTCTAGAGTGCATATTGGCTAGCTTTTTTGCCATTCTTCGTACTAGAGAGTGGACTTCATGTAGATAAGATCTATCAATCTGCCCCATATTCATGGATTTAAAAACCTGTTCCCTTAATTGTTCTCCAGTTACATCACCATGCATTAGAAACTGTTTTTGAACATAATCAGATACCCTTTCTCTAAGATGAGTAAGCTCATTCCTTAATTTCTGTTCAAGGTCTGAAGGCAGTCCATCTTTATTGGCTTGCCCTAACAAACTAAGTTCTTCTTCAAGTTTACCCACTCCCATGATGTCTAGTATTCGTCTTGAAAAGACAGCCCTTTGAGTAAAATATTTTATTTCTCTGATTTCTGCTTCTTCTCCCGCTTTTGAAATTGATAACTCCATATCTGAATAGCTATCAGAAAGAAGATGTTGTGCTAAATCTGAATTAGCTGTTTGATCTGTAGGTAAATCAGGAACTTCTTTAAGCGGAATCTCATCACTTGATAATTTTTCTCTGAAAAAATCATCAAAACAAGTATCAAATTTTTCTTTTTCGTCAGGTGTTTTAGAAAGTGTTAACGATAAAGTATTTTTAAGAAGCTCTCTATTATCGTAACCTACTTTCTCTATTACTTCCGTTGCGTCAAGAGTTTCTGCAGGCGATACCCTAATATTTACATTTCTAAGGGTTTTAACAAAATCTGTTAAGACTCGTTCCATAAAGTTTAGCCGTCAGAAGCCATAACCAATCGCGGCACCTCTTTCTGAACGACATCTATGTCCTGTTGATGTTTAAGAAGAACATTTAATGTACTTTTGGCTAATTCTTGACTTAACTCATCGGCATTAAGAAGTATAAGGGTTTTAGCCCAATCAATTGTTTCACTTATTGCAGGAAGCTTCTTCAAATCTAATTCTCGAAGCCCTTGTACAAAATCAACTAGTTGAATCTGTAGACTTTTACTTATTTCTGGAACTCTCGCTTGAATAATTTCTCTTTCTAATTTGGCATCAGGAAAAGGGATGTATAAATGCAAGCACCTTCTCTTAAGAGCATCTCCAATTTCTCTACTATTATTACTAGTCAAAATAACCAAAGGTTTAACTACAGCTTTCTTCACTCCCAATTCAGGTATTGAAACCTGAAATTCAGATAATATTTCTAACAAGAGTGCTTCAAACTCTTCATCTGCTTTATCAACTTCATCAATTAATAAAACAGTTCCTTCGCTAGAAGTTAATGACTTTAACAAGGGTCTGGATTCAAGAAATTGTTCTGAAAAGAAAATATCTTCAAACTCCATTAATCTATCAAGTGACTCTTTCAGGCCTTTAGCACCTTCTAGTACTTCTTGCATCTGTTCTTTTAGGATTTGGGTATAAAGTAATTGTTTTCCGTACCGCCACTCATACAATGCCTTGGTTTCATCTAAACCTTCATAACATTGGAGTCGTAAAAGTGCTTTTTTATAATAAAGCGCTGCGGTATTGGCAAGTTCAGTCTTTCCAACTCCCGGAGGCCCTTCTATTAGAATAGGTTTTTCTAACTCATTTGCTAAATAAACTGCTGTAGAGATTTGTTCACTACAAATGTACTGATGTTTAGCAAAACCCTTAGTGATATCAGCTATTGTTTTGGCTGGTCCTTTGCTCATTAACTAACTCCTATTTTTTTAACAGTTTCTTAATTTCTTCAACAAAAACTATTGGTTCATCTATAAATAAATGGTGCATAGCACCTGGAATACCTATTACGGCTTCCTCAGATAAATTTCCTACGTACTTTGTATAATCTAAAATCTCTTGAGAAAAAATCTGGCTCATTAAACCATATACAAGATAAATTGGACATTTTAGGTTCATAAAAGTATCTGTTAAATCCTCATATTGATAGGTTTTCATGATCAATCCATCAGATTTAAGCATCCACCCTGCTTCAGTCTCTTTAAAAGAATTTAAAGCTATATGTTTTAGAAGAAAATCGTGTCTAGAAGGCTGCGGTGGAATTAATCTAAAACTTTCAACTGCAGATTCCAAATCTTCATAAACAAAGTCTGTCCTTACCATTGAGCCTCGGCCTGAGAAAGACCGGGCTTTATCTGGCGGCACTATTATTATGGAATCCAAGAGAAATAAAGATTTAAACAATTCTGGATATGTCGAAGCAGCTTTAACAGATATGGGTCCCGCCATGCTATGTGCTAGAAAATCAGCTGAATCCCAATTCATATCATCGCAGACTGCTTTGATTTCTTCTCCATACAATGTTTGTGAGTAAATCTGACGATGTTCACTATCTCCCATACCAGATAAATCTATTGCGACAACACAATAGTCTTCTAAAAAGCTGGGCGCTATAAAATCCCACCAATGTGCGTGCGCACTGTAACCATGAATTAAAAATAAGCCGGGTTTACTTTCATCACCCCACACTAAATAATTAATCCTGATTCCTTCTAAATCTAATGTTTTAGATTCAGAAGTTTCTTTTATGGCTTCTTCAAACCATTCAGACGAAACAGACATTTAATTTAAACTTTGAATTCCCTGTCTAATTGTTTCTGTTATTAGTTTGATTTGTTCTTCCTCTACGATCAATGCAGGTGAGAGAACAATAAATTCTCCAGAGAACCTAACTAAAACGTTATTCTCATAACAATATTTAAAGACCTTAGACGCAACTTCTACTGCTGTCTTATCATCTTCGGAACCAAAGTGTATAGCTCCCATTAAGCCAATATTTCTAATGTCTATGATGTATTTTTCATCTTTTAAACTATGTAAGCTGTCTTGAAAGATAGGCTCCATTTTTAAAGAATTATCAAACAATCCTTCATTCTCATACACCTCTAATGTAGCTAGTCCTGCTGCAGCTGCTACTGGATGGCCAGAATAGGTATAGCCGTGAAAAAGTTCTATTACTGAATCAGGGCCATTCACGATTTCATCGTAAATTTCTGTTTTAAAAGCCGTGGCACTCATAGGTATTGCAGCTCCAGTTAATCCCTTAGCCATCGTGATAATATCTGGAGTTACATTAAATCTTTCGGCTGCAAAAGCGTGACCAATTCTTCCAAAACCAGTTATTACTTCGTCAAAAATAAGTAAGATTCCATGCTTGTCGCAAATTTCTCTTATTCGTTCTAAATATCCTTCTGGCGGTACTATTACTCCTCCAGAACCCACGACGGGTTCTATAATCACGCCCGCTATCGTTGAGGCATCTTGTAGGGTCAATATAGATTCCAGTTCCTCTGCTAAATGAAGTCCCCAAGTTGGTTGTCCTTTTGAAAAGGCCATTTCTTTAGGATTCCATGTATGGGGTAGATGATCTGTTCCTGAAAGAAGTGCGCCGAAGGATTTTCTGTTCGTTGGAATGCCCCCGACAGAAGTACCGCCTACATTTACACCGTGATACCCTTTTTCTCTGCTTATAAACCTTGTTCTCTGGCCCTCTCCCCTGCTTACATGATAAGCAACTGCTACCTTCAAAGCTGTGTCAACAGCTTCTGATCCAGAATTACCGAAAAATATTCTATCTAATCCTTTTGGTGTTAATTCTGAAATCTTTTCAGCTAACTGAAAAGCTTTAGGATGAGACATATTAAAAGCCGTAGCATAATCCATAGTGGCTATCTGATCTTGGACTGCTTTAACTATATGAGGATGGCAATGACCTGCATTACAGCACCACAATCCAGCTATACCGTCTAGAATTTGCCTATCATCTTCTGACTTATAAAACATTCCTTCAGCTTCAACTAATAGTCTAGGTTCTTCTTTAAATGCTTTATTTGCTGTGAATGGAATCCAAAAATTATCCAGGTTAAGGGTATTACTTTGTTTCATTCAGCTATTATAAACTTTCAATTTC
>JAKUUL010000029.1 GCA_022447025.1 SAR86 cluster bacterium
CGAAGGAACATCTTTATGGAGTTCAATTAACGAACCATTAAATTTCTCTTTCAGTGACCAGTTAGAAGGCGCACACAATGATGCAGCACCTAGAAAGTATTTTTCTTCTGCGGGTAGCATTAAAACAAGGTCTTCTTGAACCAGCAGAGAGGCGTTTTTTAAAGGAGTAGATGATTCTGTTCTAGTAATTTTATGACTTGGGTGATATTGATTTAAGTGAGTCTTTAAAATCTCTAATAACTCATGTTGAGATTTAAGCGATAAATCTAGTTCTTGATGAATTTCTTTATAATTAGATTCGTAGAGTTTTTTCTTGAGTTCTATTTCAGAATCAAACAGATTATCTATTTCTAGCCAATTTGCTTCTTCTATCGGTTCTAAGCCAACTTTTACAACCCCATCACTATTTCTGTATGGGGTGTGCTTAGGTAGACTCAAAATTCATCTAAACCTCTCTTTTCTAGAAGAGATTCAATTTTAGGTTCAGACCCTCTATATCTAACATACTGAGTCATTAAGTCATCAGTATTACCTGCTGAGTAAACATATTTTTTTAGTTTATCTGCTGTTTCTTTATCAAAAATACCTTTTTCTTTGAAGGGCTCGAAAGCATCAGCCTCTAAGACTTCAGTCCATAAATAACTGTAATAACCCATCGAATAACCGCCTGCAAAAATATGAGCAAAATAGGTACTTCTGTATCTGCTGGTTATTTCAGGTATAAGCCCAATTCCGTCTAAAGTCTGTTTTTCAAAGGCATTGGCATCAACTATTTGTTCTTCCTGAGTATGCCAAGCCATATCTAAATAAGAGGCTGCTACATACTCTGTCGTCGCAAAGCCTTGGTTAAATTTAGAAGCCTTAGAAATTTTATCTAGAAGTTCTGTAGGAATGGGTTCATTGGTTTTGTAATGCTTTGCGTATTCTGCAATCACCTCAGGTTCTCTAGCCCAGTTCTCCATCATTTGTGAAGGAAATTCCACGTAATCTCGGGTTACATTAGTTCCAGATAGACTTGGATAAGTGGCATCAGATAATAAGCCATGAAGGGCATGTCCAAATTCGTGGAATAGGGTAGTAACCTGTTCAAAAGATAACAGAGAAACTCCTTCATCATTAGGAGGAGGAAAATTACAGGTATTCATGACAAGAGGTATTTTTACGCCATCGAACTTACTTTGAGTTCCAAAAGTATTCATCCAAGCACCGCCGCCTTTATTGGATCTAATGGTGTAGTCGGTATAAAAGATACCTATGACATCACCATCTAAGTTTTTCACTTCAAAGGTTCTGACCACATCGTGATATTTTGGAAGATCAAAGCGTTCATGAAAAGTGATATCAAATAGCTTAGTGGCAACATCAAAAGCACCTTCCAATACTTTTGTTTCACTAAAATAGGGTTTGATTTCTTCCTCAGAGAAATCGTACTTCAACTGCCTTATTTTTTCTGCGTAGTGCCACCAATCCCAAGCTGCTAATTCAAAGTTCCCTCCTTCTTCTTGTATTAGGTCCTGCATTTCTTCTACTTCTTTTTTAGCTCTGGACAATCCCGGTTCCCAAACTTGATCTAATAAGTTCTTAACTCTTCCTGTATTTTTAGCCATAGTATTTTCTAAGACAAAGTCAGCATGAGTCTTATAACCTAAGAGGTTTGCTCTTTCTAAACGGAGATCTGCCATTTCTATAGCTAGGTTCTTGTTATCCCTGTCATTGTCGTTATCCCCACGCTTAATATAAGAGGTATAAAGTTTTTCTCTAAGGTCTCTCTGCGTTGAGTAAGTTAGGAAGGGGTACATACTTACTCTGGTTGGTTTAAACATCCATTTACCGTCGTGACCATTCTCTTCTGCTAATTTAGCTGCTTGGTCTCTGAAATCTTCCGGAAGACCATCAAGTTGGTTTTCATCATCTATAAGCAAGCTATAACCCTCATTGGTTTCTTTTAATAGGTTTTGGTCAAATTGCACTGACAGAGAAGATAGTTCTTGGTTTATCTGCGTAAGCTTTTCCATAGATGGTGTATCAAGCTGGACACCAGATCTGATGAAGCCTTTATGGGTCTCTTCAACAAGCCTCATTTGTTCCGTACTCAGTCCCAGTTCATTTCTTTGCTCGTACACTGCATGCACTCTGTCAAAGAGTTTTTTGTTTAGTGAGATGGCATCACTGTGAGCTGATAACTTAGGAGAGACTTCAGCTGCAATCTTATCCATTAGCTCATTGGTATTTGAGCTCAATAGGTTAAAGAAAACATCGGCTACTTTACTTAAGGTCTTTCCGGTGCGTTCCAGTTCCACTAAAGTATTTTCAAAAGTAGGTTGTTCTGGGTTATTTGCTATTTGATCTATTTCTTCGAGCTGTTCTTTCATTCCCTTTTCAAAAGCTGGCATGTAGTGGTCTTCCTTTACTTCATCAAAAGGAGGAATTTGATAAGGGGCATCGTAGTCTGTAAAAAATGGGTTCATTGACTTCTCCATTGAATTTGAGCAACCAAAACTAAAAAAGGCTAGTAAAATAAGAGTGCTTAATTTTTTCATATACTATTAAATACTGTATTTAGATTTTATAAATAAGTCTAGAAGTACCTCTGCACATGAAAGCATTTTTTTTAAAAATTAGAAAACCTACTGGTTGGCTTTTAGTCGCATTATCTAGTTTATTAATGCTTTTAGGGTTTTTAATTCTAATTCCATCTTTTGGTGATATTTTTGGAATCACTAGAAATGTTGCCATAGCAGCAGGACTTTATGCTGCCAGTATACCTCCTTGGTATTTAGGTTTATCTTTATTAGGCCCTGAAATTATCGCCAAGACAAAAGAGTTATATAATATTACGAAACAAAAGATTTGGAGAAGAGAATGAAATACACCTTTGAAGAGATAATGAGCGAGCATGAATACGCTCAAGCTAACGAAATGGCAGGTTATTTATTACACGGAGGGCTTGATAGCGAAGGCAACTATATTTCTCCAAGAACAAAAAAAAGATGGGATGCAATTAATGAGTGGTCTAATAATTTAACTGGGCAAGGGAATCCTCTGCTTGATTGTTCAGTTCAAATTCTTAAATATGGCAATTACCCAAATTTTGATCAGGCCAAATACCTATTAAGCTTGGGTGAAGGTACTTTTTTATGGAATAGCTTAACAATCACCGGCATTATAGAAGCCAGAGGCCGGGCTTTAGCAGAAATAACTGCTCCTGATTTTCAACAGATAATTAAAGAAGATATTTCACAAACTGCTACTGGACATATGAATAAAGGATTATTCGTAGCACACGGCTTTGATGAAGGCGGTGATCCAGACAGCAAACAAGGAGCCCATGATCAAATGTGGTTCGCAGCTAGAGATTTATTATTTGGAAAGGACGCTTACCCCATACCTGAAGTTCCCGACAACATAGGAAGACCGGTTGAGGAAGAGGATAAATGGCCTATTCCAGTCGAATACGCAGGAATTGTAGATTTTTTAATGAACGTATTGATGATTGAAGTAAGGGCTGAGTGCTTCTTTCAATTTTCAATGAATATTGCTGCTTGTGAAGAACTTTTTCAAGACAGGAGAGATGACGCCTTATTGGCTGCAGAAATGGTACGAAGGATTCGACAAGACGAAGCTGTGCATGTTGCTTACTTAAATTTGATAGTTTCTGAACTGAGAACTTTCACTTTTAAAACAGAGAAAGGGGAACTTTTGGGTTCTGATTTCATCGATTCTCATTGGAACAAAATGGTCAAATGGCATGGTGAAGAAATACATCATGAATTCAAAGACCAAAGAATTGAAATAGTTGAGGAAACTTTAAAAAATCAAGAGAATGCTGATTCAGTCATTGAAAGTTTCCATCGATTAGCTTCATAAAACTAAGATCATAAATTGCTTGATTCCGTAGATCATATAATTATTGCTGTAGAAGACATTTCTGTTTCTGTAGAAAATTACACAAAAATTCTAGGTTTTCCTCCAACTTGGAAAGGTGTACACCCTGGTCAGGGCACTGAGAATGCCTTGTTTCCTTTAGAAAATTTGTACGTTGAGTTATTGGCATCCAATGGCGAAGGACCTGGCTCCGACATGATTAAAAGTTTTATAGAGCTCAATGGCGAAGGGTTATGTGGAATTGCTCTTAATACCTCTGACATAGAAGCAGCCAGAAATAAATTAGTTGCCGAGGGAGTAGATATAGGAAACTTTATTGACGGCGAAGGCAAAGATGAAGATTCAGGTGAAATAAGGACATGGAAGAACCTATTTCTCCCTTTTTCTTTAACTAGAGGTTTATTTACCTTTTTAATTCAACACGAGGATGGTTCTATTCCCAATCATAGGGACGAGTTTGATGCTGCCGTAACCAGACTAGATCATGTTGTTATTAATACCAATGACCCCGAGGGCATAATATCTCTTTATAGAGATACCTTTGGGATAAGGCTTGCTTTGGATCAAACCGTAGAACAATGGGGTGGCAGGATGTTGTTTTTCAGATTAAATCACACAACTCTGGAAGTGATAGCCAAAGAGAACGGTGAGCAGCCCGAAGATTCCCTTTGGGGCTTGGCTTGGGTGGTAACTGATATTAGAGAAACCTATGCTCGATTAATTTCTGAAGGGCTTGAAGTAACTGATGTAAAAGAAGGCAGGAAACCTAATACTTTGGTAGCAACTGTGAAATCTAGCACCTGTAATATTCCCACACTTCTTATCCAGCATCTTTAGCCTTTAGTCGATCATAGATCCAGTAAGGTAAGTAAATAATACTAAACATTATTAAACCTAGAGTAATCACTATGGGTATATGTCGAGGAGGGTCAGGCATTAAATCCATAATTGAGGTGCCATCTGGCCTTGCTCCTAGGTACCAAAAATTAGCAGGCGGTCCAAGTATTAAATTTATAAAATAAATCACTACGATGACAGCCAAAGAGACCATAATGGCTTTTTTAACAGAATCCAGATTTGGTCTATTTTCTAGAGTTATAGATGCGTGACCTATAGCTAAAAGCATAGCACCGTGACTAAGGTAAAAAATAATAAAGACAGGATCAGGAAAATCTAATGGAGTATCAGGCTGTAGAAGAGCCATAAGACCTCCTCCGATTCCCCAAAAGAAAGCAACTTCATAAAATATCCTTTTATTCGTTAAAAGAAAGATGGAAATTGAAAAAGCTGATAAGGCACACATGTGAAATGGGAGCACGTTTAATAGATCGTAACCAAAGAATTGAGTGTGATAATAAGGTTTGACCAGTTCATTTAAAATTAGGATATAAGCCAATACATACCCGAATCTTTTTTTTGTGGCTTGAGATGTTTTCTTTAAGTAATGAGGTACAAGTATAGAAATTAGGATCACAGCTAAAATAGCTAATAAGTGATCTGTTCCAAAAAGAATAAATGGTTCTGCTTCCATTAGTATCAGTAGTTTCTTAAGATGACGTTGTCTTTTAATATTATATTAATTTATAAACAGTTTTTTGAGTCAAATGAGTGAAACCTTTTTTCCGCGTATAAAAAAAGAAGAATACTTACCGCTATTTAATTCCTTTATTTTCTTCTTTTTTGTTCTCGCTTCTTGGTACGCACTCAGGCCTGTCAGGAATGAAATGGCAGTCGCAGGTGGGGTGTACAACCTCCCTTTGCTCTTAACTGCTGTTATGTTTGTAATGTTATTAGCGAATCCAGTCTATTCTTGGGTAGTTTCAAAAGTCCAGACCAGTAGAGTTGTTACGTATTGCTACTTATTTTTTATAGTTAATCTCATCATTTTTCTTTTTGGATGGAGTTATTTAGGTGAAGAAGGAAGGGTGTGGACTGGTAGAGCTTTTTACGTCTGGTGTAATGTTTATTCATTTTTTGTTGTCTCAATATTTTGGGTGGCTGTTATTAATCATTTCAATACCAACGATGCAAAAAGGGTCTTTGGGGTTATAAGTGCGGGAGGTTCCTTAGGTGCTTTTTTTGGTTCTTCGGTAGCTAGATACTTCTCTACTGAGATATGTGGAAATAGTTCTATTACTGACCTTGGTCCAATTTCTTTAATTTTCTTTTCTATTGGTTGTCTGACTATAGCTATATTTCTTTCTAGAAGTTTGAAGCCTAAAAATTCTGCAAATCAAGAACAAAAAGATGATGTGATAGGTGGAACCAGCTTAGAAGCTTTTAGGAATATTGTTAGTAAGGTACCTGTCAGACTCATGGCATTTTATATGCTTCTTTGGACTGCTCTTTCTACGGCTGCATGGATGATATCTTTAAATATAGTTGAAAGCTGGTCCTCTGATCCTTGTGAAAGAACAGCCTTTTTTGCTCAGATTGAACAAATAGTTACTCCTCTTACTCTTTTGATGCAGTTATTTTTTACTTCTTTTTTATTGAGAACTATTGGGATTCTTCCAGTTCTTACAGCATACGGAGTTTTCTTTGTAATAGCATTTGGGGCTTACGCAAATTATCCTGAAATCACAACGGTTTTAGTATTAACAATAGTAATTAGAGTCTTTGAGTACGGTTTAAATAAGCCAACCAGAGAGACAGTATTTACCAGCCTAAAGAAGCAAGATCGATACAAATCAACAGTGATGATGGACACTCTCCTTGCTAGAACGGGTGATGTAGCTGGAGGCTGGTTTGTAAGATCTCTCATTGCTTTGGGTTTAGTGGGTGGCTCTATAGCTTATGCGGCACTACCGATTGCAGTTCTTTTATCAATAGTGGGTTACCAAGCAGCGAAATCTTTTAAGGTTTAGAAGTGTCTACAGATATTGATTACACCTATGTGTCGGATGTTTCTGATATTGAAGTAGGCCATTCAATTTCTGTAAATGTTGAAGGTAAAAAAATACTCATCTGCAATACTGAGGAGGGTTTCTTTGCTGTCCAAGATATGTGTACTCATGCTCTTATTCCGCTTTGCGGTGGTTTTATTCAGGGAACTTTAATTAGCTGTCCTTTGCACGGTGCTGTATTCGATCTTAAAACTGGTGAAGTAATGGCCCCGCCTGCTTTTGAAGATCTAGAAACTTTTAAACTCAAAATTGAAGGAACTTCAATTAGTGTGAAGAATCCTGAAACTTGAGCACGTTATTTTTTATTTAAGTTAAGGTGTGTATGATTAAATTTTTTATAAACCTATAACATGACTAAGAAAGAAAGATATGTGCTTACTGAGGATGTAAGTGAAGGAGTAAGAAGGGTAGTGCTTAATCGACCAGATAAAAGAAATGCTTTATCTAATTCTTTACGCAAAGAGCTATTCTCTTCATTGGAAGAAGCTGATAACGACCCATCTGTCAGGGCAATTATTATTTGTGGAGCTGGAAGCTGTTTCAGTTCTGGGTATGACCTGTCTTCTGATGTTTCTTCTGAACTTCCTTATCATACCGGCAAAACTGATGGGTTTTGGCCTAGGCATGTAGTGGAAGGGGCTTTTAGGATCTGGGACTTATCTACCCCAGTAATAGCTCAAGTTCACGGTTACTGTTTAGCTGGGGGCACAGAATTAGCAACCGCTTGTGATTTGGTTTATGTTGCAGACGATGCTGAAATTGGTTACCCGGTGGTAAGGTCCATGAGCCCTCCTGATAATCAATTTTTTCCTTGGCTTCTGGGGATGAGAAATGCGATGGAGATGATGCTTACAGGTGAGTCAATTTCTGGTGAAGAAGCAGTCAAAAAAGGCTTTGCAAACAACTGTTTTAAGCTAGATAAATTAGAAAAAGAAGTGCTTTCGATAGCAAAGAAAGTAGCTAAAGTTCCACCTGAACTACAAGCCATGAATAAAAGAGCAGTGCATAGGCAGATGGAAGCGATGGGCATGAGAGCTGGTATTAGAGCTGGAACGGAAATTCAGGCATTAGCTATGCACTCAAAAGCTACTAGAGATCATCTCAAGGAACTATCTGAGGGACTAACTAAAGCCCTGACAAAAAGAGATTCAAAATTTGGTGATTACAGGACTTCTAAAAAAAAGAAATAGACTCTTAGTATTTTGTTGGATTCTTTTCTTCGTATCCTGCACAAATCAAAATGAGATTGTAGGCGCTAAGTGGTCTGGAGATTCTGATTTTATGTTTGTTGATGAGAATGAAATGAGAATGCATTACGCAACTGAAATTTCAGGAAAAACTGCCTTTATAGGTGGTCTTTATGAAGTACTAAAAAGCCAAACTAGTGTTGTGATAGATAGACTAGAGGTAACTCAAATAGAATTCGAAACGAGAGAAGACGGAGTTAAATATTGCAGGCTTTGGGGCACAGTAACTAACTCTATAGAAGAATGTTATCTGCTAGCTTATGAATGTGAACCAATTTATTCAGATTAGCCCTTCATAGGAACCACCATCCATCTGGATATTTTGTCCAGATATAAAACTGGCTTGTTGGCTGCAGAGAAACGCACAGGTAGCACCAAACTCTTCGGGATCTCCAAATCTTTTTGCAGCTATAGTAGAAGTTATTTCAGCTCTTGCTTCTTCACGACTTATTTTCTTGGTTTCCATGAGCATTTTGGTCATGAAGTTCTGGCGATCAGTATCAAATCGTTCAGGTAACAGATTATTTATAGTTACATTGTCTACAGCAACTTGCTTAGATATACCTTTAGAAAAGGCAGTCAATCCAGCTCTTGCTGAAGTTGAGAGACCCATTAAAGGATGTGGTGATTTAACCATCGCAGAAGTTATATTAATTATTCTGCCAAACTTCCTTTCCTGCATGCCAGGTAACAATGCTTTTATTAACATGACCGCTGTTAATAGGTTTGATTCAAGGGCCTCAAGCCATTGGTCTTTTTCTATTTCTAAAAAATTTGCTGGAGGAGGGCCTCCGTTGTTGTTGATCAAAATATCCGCTTCTGGGCAGCTAGAAATTAGATTTTCTCTTCCTTCTTCAGAGTTAAGGTCAGCGACCACGTAATCCACTTTGCCTGACTTTAATGCAGAAAGTTCTGTTTTAACTTTTTTAAGATCCTCTTCGTTTCTGGAATTAATTATGACATCGACACCTTCTTGAACCAGAGATAAAGCACAGGCCTTTCCAAGTCCTTTAGATGAAGCACAAACTATTGCTTTTTTTTCTTGTATTCCTAAGTCCATTTTAAAAGTTTAATCTTTCTTTTAGATCTTCAGTTAAATCGTCAAAAGTTATCTTATCCGAAGTAGAACCAAAAATGTGACGATCTGGTCTCAGAATGTAAACATCATTTTTCTTCATTACCTCTTTAAGCGAAGGACTGCTATTCAAAATACTTTCTTCAAGTACAAGAAATTTAGAATTAATCTTTTCATAGAACTCTTTTTGCTCAGAATTTAAATCAATCTCTTTTTTGGAGACTATGCAGAAGTCTTTTCCTAAAAGGGCGTCTAACCTTTCGATGCATTCCATCCCTTCCATTCGGAGTGGTTGAGGAAAAATAGACCCCGCCATGCTAGTTCTATCAGACTTTCCTCTAAATAAAATCCCATTTTGTAAAGGAGGAAGGGCAAAAGAACCATAACCTCTATCGATTAACTCCTGTGGGACATCAGAAGGCTGATTCCTCTCAACTGCACCTGCATAAGCTGACATAAGTTTTCCAATAGCAGCTGAGCCATCTACCACAAATCTGCTGTGAGGTTTTCTCTCCTCTTCAAAACTATCCAAGAGCGTTGAAGGAAAAGAATTTTTTATGACACTTATTAATTTCCAGCTTAAATTAAGAGAATCCCTGTAACCCGACATCATTCCCTGGCCCATAAAAGGAGGGCTCTGGTGAGCTGCATCACCGATAAGGAAACAATTATCTTTCCTAAAATCTTTTGTCATCAGTGAATGAAATCGATACACAGCTGCCCTGATGATGTCGTACTCTTCAGGTTTAAGCCATGGAGAAACAAGTTCTTGAATTTTCTTTTCCTTAAGCATGTCATCTTTTGATTCTCCCTCTAGCAGAATAAATTCCCATCTTCTAAAAGGTAGATGGGATGGAATATAAGTATAAATCCTTTTTGGATCACAGATTTGTGCAGCAAAACGAGGCAAAGTATTTTCTACATTCAACTTCACATCAACAACCAACCAGTTTTTATCGTAATCAAGGTCCTCTTGATCAAACTCCATAATATTTCTAACTTTACTGGAAGCCCCAGCTGCTCCCACTACATATTGAGTTGAAAAATATTTTTCTTCACCGTTGGCAAGATTTTGTGTCTTTACAATGTAGTGATTGCCTATAGGAATAAGATCTACTAGTTCACTCACCAATTTTACAGAGCAAGTACATTTTA